>DASYRE010000006.1 GCA_036004685.1 Candidatus Polarisedimenticolia bacterium
GGGGCTGCGGAGATAGGATCGAGCTAGGCGATGCGCCCCTTCTGCGCCTGGCCCGCCGAGAGCTCGCGGCGGAAGACGTCGCGGAGGCGGCGGTAGTCGTCGGGGGTATTCATGTCCTCCACCACCCCCGGGTTGGGGACCTCCACGTGGACGATCCCTCCCAGCTCGAGCGCGTCCCGGGCGGTCCGGCCCTGAGGGAGGTCGAGGAAGACATCGCGCATCTTTGCGCGACAGAGTACGGGGTGGCCGCGGCGCTCCTTGTAGGTGGGGATGAACACCCTCTCCGGTCCGCTGTGCGCGCGGTGCGCCAAGACCAGAGCGGCGAAGTCCAACTTCGTCACCAGCGGATAGTCGACCGGCTGGAAGAGGAACGCCTCCAAGTGCTCCTTCTCCAGCGACCGCAATCCGATCTTCAGGGACTCGATCTGCTCGCTCTCCGGCGCCCGGTTGATGACCCAGGAGAAATCCACCCCGATGCCGGCGAAGGTGTGCGCCGCCCGGATCTCCTCCGCACGGTGGCCGATCACCACCACCACCCGGCCCAGGCCCGCCGCCGCTGCGTTGCGCACCGCCAGTTCCAGGGCGGTCCAATTGCCGAAGCGCAGGAGCGCCTTCGGCTCTCCCATCCGCGTGGAACGCCCCGCGGACAAAATGATCAGGGCCAATGAACTATCAACGACCGGGGGGTTCAGGGCATTCTCCTCCCCCACGCATTGTACGCTGCGGAGCCCCCGGGCTGAAGAACTCTCCCAGCGACTGCAGCACCTTCCCGGTGCTGCCCCGCAGGAAGCGGGTGGGCGGCAGAGAGCGGAGGAAGGTGCGGCCATAGGGTTTGGTGATGATCCGGCGGTCGAGCACCACCACCACTCCGCGGTCCGAGGCGGACCGGATCAGGCGCCCGAACCCCTGCTTGAACTTCAGCACCGCCTGCGGCACGGTGAAGGAGGCGAAGGGATCCGAACCGCGCTGGCGCAAATCCTCGGCGCGGGCCAACTGCAGCGGTTCGGAGGGGACGCGGAAGGGCAGGCGGGTGATGATCACGCAGGAGAGCGCCTCGCCCTTCACGTCCACACCTTCCCAGAAGCTGTCGGTGCCGAAGAGCGCGCGCGGCGGCCCCTCGCGGAAGCGATCGAGGAGCTCGGTCCGGCCGCTCTCGCCCTGGCACAGCGCTCCGATGCCCGCGGAGGCCAGGGGCCCGCGCAGCGACTCGCAGGTGCGCCGGAGGAGGCCGTAGGCGGTGAAGAGCACGAAGGCCCGGCCGCGGCTCCGCAAGAGCACCTCCAGCACGGTCCCCCTCACCGCCTCCTCGTAACCTCCCGAGCCGGGATCGGGGAAGTCGTCGGGCACCAGGGTCAGGACCTGCCGCGGGTAGTCGAAGGGCGAGGGGAACTCTCCGAAGCGGAACCGCTCCTCCTCGATCTGATCGAGGCCCAGCCGCTCGCCCAGGTAGTTCACGCTCCCCTCCACCGACAGGGTCGCGCTGGTCATGACCACCGTCCGCACCGGGTCGTAGACCGCCGACTTGAGGTCGTCCGCCACGCGGATGGGCGCGCTGGCGAAGGTCACCGCCCGACTGCGTGGATCGCCGCGCCGCCCCCGCACCTCCACCCAGCGCACCTGGCCCTTCTCCTCCGTGCTGCGAAAGAACTCCAGGTCTGTCCGCACTTTCGCCAGCCGGTCGCGAAGCGACGTCGGCTCGAAGAGGAGGGCCTTGCGGCGCTCTTCCGTTAGCGAGGAGGCGTTCTCCAGAGCGCCGACGACCCGCTCGGCCTCCTTGACGACGATGCCGATCTCCTCGCTCACGGCACGCAGGCGCTCGTCGATCGCATCCCGGAAAGCCGCCTGGGCGGGGGCATCGGTGAGGCGGATCTTCAGGTCCTCCTCCTGGGGATCCCTGACGGTCCCGTACTCCACGTCCTTGCGGCCGCGAGAAGCCTCTTCCTGCGCCAGCGCCAGCGCAGAACCAAGCTCTGCGTCGACCCGCGCGGCGATGTCCGGCAGGTCCGCGAGGAGGCCGCGCTCGAGCCTCTCCGCCGCCACCGGAACGCCTTCGCGGCGCAGGGTCTTCGCCAGGTGCGGCAGGACGCCCTTCTTCCGGTCGCGGGGGGAGACCAGGCGGCTGAAGCGGCTCTTGAACCCGAGCTGCGAGATGCGGACCCCCAGGTACTGGGAAGCGACGTCCTCCAGGTGGTGAGCCTCGTCGAAGATCACCCGCTCGTAGCCCGGCACCACCAGGTCGATCTGGTAGTTGCCGATGACCCGGCGCACCGCAAGATCGGCGAAGAAGAGGTGGTGGTTGACGACCACGATGTCCGCCTTGAAGGCCGCGCGCTTCGCCTGGTAGTAAAAGCATTCTCCGTAGAACGGGCAGAGCACCTTGAGGGACTTGTCGGTCTCGGACATGGCCTTTTCCCACACCCGGTCCGGCGGCGGAGCCCCCAGCTCGGCCAGGCTCCCCTCGCTCGCGGTCTTGGCCCAGGCGATCAGGTCCCGGAGTTGCCGGACCTCGTCCTCCTTCTCGACGAGGTCTCCGACCCCTTCCTTCTCGATCTCGGCCAGCTTCCGCTTGCAGGCGTAGTTGCCCCGGCCCTTGATCAGCGCGTACTTGAACTTCACCTTCAGCGTTCGCTCGAGGAACGGCAGGTCCTTGCCGATGAGCTGCTCCTGGAGGTTGATGGTGTTGGTGGAGACGATCACCCGAGAGCGGTTCTGCACGGCCCAAAGGATCGACGGGACCAGATAGCCGAAGCTCTTCCCGACGCCGGTGCCCGCTTCGAGCGCCACCACCCGGTTCCCGTTGAGCGCCTCGGCCACCTCCCGCGCCATGGCCACCTGCCCCGCGCGCGCCTCGTAGTCCTTGAGCGCCCCGGCCAGGGGGCCGCCGCGGCCGAAGACCGCCTCCACCTCCGCCGGGTCGACGGGCTGCGGTCCCGGGGGTCCCTTCCGGAAGGGGGACACCACCAGGTAATGCCGCTCGGCGCGGTTGTCGATGATGGCGAAGCCGACCTCGCGGTTCGCCAGCTCATGGGCGACCGCGAAGTCGGCCTCCGAGGGCTCGAGGCGGCCGCTGGGATGGTTGTGGATGGCCAGGTCCCACTCCTCCGCCCGCCGGATGATGGCCGGGACCGCGCTCCGATTGCCCCGCGCCGCCACGTCCACTTCCGCCACCCGGGCCGTGGTTTCATCGTCCCAGGCGAGCCGCGCCAGGAAGAAGACCTCGTTCCCTCCCGCCTGGTCGATGGCGGCGGCCAGGCTCTCCCGGACGGGAGGCGGGATCACGAGGCGGATGTCGGCCATGTCTGAAGTGGTGCATCTTACCGCCCAGCGGATGGATTACGATATGCGGCCATGAAAGACGAGCTCGCAACGTTTCGGGAACAAGTGGCGATCGTGACCGGCGCGGGCCGGGGCATCGGCCGCAGCGTGAGCCTCGCCCTCGGCCGGGCGGGCGCGCGGGTGGTCCTGGCGGCGAGGAGCGGGGACCAGCTCGAGGCGGTGGCCGGGGAGATCCGCGAGGCCGGGGGCGAGGCCATGCCGGTGCCCACCGATGTCTCCCGTGAGGAAGAGGTGCTCCCGCTCTTCGCGGCGGTCAAGGAGCGGTTCGGCCGTCTCGACGTCCTGGTCAACAACGCGGGCGCCGGCGCCTTCGGGCCCCTCGAGGAGTTTACCGCAGCCGACTTCGACCGCGTCCTCTCCACGAACCTGCGCGGCACCTTCCTCTGCGCCCGCGAGGCGCTGAAGATCATGAAGCCCCGCCGGAGCGGGACGATCATCAACATCTCGAGCGTGGTGGGGTTCAAGGGCTATCCCCGCCAGGCGGCCTATACGGCATCGAAACACGGGGTCATGGGCCTCACCAAGTCCCTGGCCGCGGAAGCCCAGGAATTCGGCGTCCGGGTGAGCGCCGTCCTGCCGGGAGGAGTGGACACCGAGCTGGCCGCGCAAGCCCGGCCCGATCTCCACCCCGAGAAGCTCCTCCAGCCCGAGGACATCGCGCGCACGGTGATGTTCCTCCTGTCGCTCCCCGAGCGCGCGGCGATCGACGAGATCTACATCCGCCGTCGTTCGAGCCAGCCGTTCTGAAGCAAGGAGAAGTCCGGTGAAGACCTACCTCATCCGCGGCGGAGTCGAAGGCAAAAAACTGATCCCGTCCTTCTCCTCGCGTGCGTAGAGGACCTGCGGCGTAGCCCCGGATTTGCTCAACCCGGCCCGGAAGACCCACTGGCCGACAGCCTGACTCACGTTGGTCCCCGGGGGGGGCCGGGAGGTTGGAAGGGTCGATGCTTCTCGATGGTGACCACGAGCCATCCGCCGCCGGGCGATGCTGAAATCGAGGTGAGGAACTTCTCCTTTCCTCCCTCAGCCCCGCCGGGGGGTGATGCCGCGCGGATCGCAACGGTTTCCATGCAGAAGAGAAGCACGAGAGCTGAAGCAGAGGGCGCCCGAATCATCACCGCACCTCCGGCGGCACGTTTCCGTACGACCATGGCGCCTTGAAGGGCGGGGCCGGGGGCGGGAGGGGCGTCTTCCCCGGAGTCAGGCGGCCCGAGAGCTCCAGGCCGGCCTCCAGCATGGCGCGGCCGGCGGTGGGCTCGAGGTTCGAGTAGCTGGTGAGGCGCGTCTCGTATCCGCCGCCGCCGGGGCCGAGGGCCTCCTCGGTCGGGACGTAGCCCGAGCAGCCGTTCGCCAGTTCCACCACCCAGGTGAAGGGGAAGCGGCTCCTCCGCTTGAGCTCCAGGCCCAGTTCCACGAAGTACTCCGCGGGGTTCGAGACGAACACCGCCGGCCCCACCTGGATCGCCTGCACCTCCACCTCCTCCTCGGGCTGCCGGGCGATGAAGGCGTCGAGGAGGACGATCTCCTTGGCGAAGATCCACTCCGCCGAGTCGGCATCGGCCCCCGGCCTCTCTACCAACTCCAGGGAGCGCCGCACGCGCTCGGGATCGGGGATCCGGCGCTTCACCTTGAAGACCCGCGAGAGCGTATCGACCGGCCCGCCGTGGCCCGGCTCCGCGCGGAGGAGGACCTTGATCGCCTCCGCCCCCACCGACCCTCCCACCCGCCGGGCCTGCAGGTCACCCGAGGGGTCCGCGTAGGGACTCAGGTTGTCGACCTGGGTGATGTCCCCGCAGGCGCCCTGGAGGAAGACCACCGTCGCCTTCGTTTCCAGGCCGCCCTGGATGGTCCGCTCCAGGTAGTGGATCCAGTTGGCGGAGAAGCCGGGCGGGCTGGTGGTGGCGTGGCAGGAGAAATTCACGATCACCCCGAGCAGGGTTCCCCCTTTGTCCCAGGCGCCGATGACCCCGACCTCCGGATCGATGGGTCCGGCATACCCCAGCGTCTCGGGGTTCCCGCGGCCGGGATGGGTGAAGGTGCCGCCGCCTTTCATGCGCATCCGCCGGTTGAAGGACACCCGGTCCTCCTTCCCCGAGCCGAAGCTCAGGCGGGCCTCCACCGCCTTGCCGCTCGCCTCCGCCACCGCGTCCACGATCGCCGCTTCGACGCGCCGGAGGTAGCGGGGGTCCGCGGCCGAGGACTTACGGTAGGCGAGGTCCTGGACCACCGGGGAGGCGTGGTCGAACTCCCCCGGGAGCACCATGCCGGTGGGGCCCGAGGAATGGGAATGCGAGGCGCCGATCATCACCCGGTCCGGCGCGATCCCGCAGCGCTCCCGGATCGCCGAGCGCGCGACCAGCACCGTTTCCCGCCGGAGCATCAGCGCATCGACGCCCACCAGCGCCACCCGCTTCGAGCCGTCGTCGAACACCGCCGCCCGGACCTTGCAGGGGTCATGCACCGATCGGCCGTAGACCTTGCCGTAGTTCCCCGGCATCTCCATGCCGATCTCCGGGGTGATGTCGCGCTCGGCGAAGCCTGCGCGGAACGGGGCGGGCGGACCCCGCTCCTCTCCGGCCGGCGTGCCAGCCGAAAGAGTGAAGATCACGCTCCAGGAGAAGGTGCAACCGGTCATGGGTCCCCCGACTTCGTCTGCCGTCCGTCGTCCGTCGCTGTCAACTGTCGACTGTCGACTGTCGACTCAAGGAAGGCCAGGTTCCCCAGGTGGGAGGCCTGGGCCGAGCGATCCCAGGCGGGGGATCGATCATGCCGGGATCTTAGCCTTTCACCCAGCTCGCGGGAAGTGAGAGGCAAGCTGCCCGCGGCGTCCCACGGGGGACACGCATGCCGGCGGCTTTTACAAGGTGCCGGGGGTCCTCGGTCCCGCCCGGAACTTCGCCGGTCGAAAAGGTGATTCCCCAGGCCCTCTTAGGGAACGGAAGATGCCGTGATACGACTGGAACGATTCTTGCTCTTATTGGAGTCGACAGGCGCGCTGGCTTGGAGGCGCGGTTCGGGAGTAGGAAGGAACTGTTTCCAAGGTGACTTGGGAGCCCCTTTCTGGCGCGCCTGTCGTTTCTCCCCCGGGGCTCATGGGGCGCCCCACTCTCTACCTGACTTTCAGGTCCGCCGCCGAGTACTACTCGATACCGCTTGCGGCAGGTACGGGCGGCGCAGCCGGACCGGGAAGCAGCGCAACCGTCCCCTCGGGGGGACCGAGGGGGGAAAGCACCGGCCGTCCCCTCGGGGGGATCGAGGGGGGAAAACACAGGGATTCCTCCGAAGCCTTCTTGCGAAAGAGAGCATGGACTTTCTCGCAGGAATCCTGCTCGCGCCCCTTCCGGGAAGTCACAGGGCCGGCACTCATCGGGCAGGCCCCGGCGCTCGCGGCATCCTTCGAGGCGGAGAACGCACCCGCCCCCAAGAGGAGGACTCCCACCAGCACAAACAGGCCGGCGGCGAGGAGGAACGACCGATTTTTCAGAAACCGCATGCAGGGACAGTTCATACCGGAGAAAGGTACCTCGCCCGGCGCAGGTTGACAAGGAATACCGGAGGGAGATGGCGCCGGGCCCCGCGGGTAGACTCTCTAAGCTAAGTACAGCACCCCGTAAAAAAGGGGCCGATTTGAGCGGCGTCCTTGCCCGGATGCTTCGTTGCGCTCGGTCGACGGCCGGCTCCGCAAGGCCGCCTCCCTCGCGCGCCTCGCCTGCGGGCAAATCCGCTCGCTCAAACGTCTTCCTCTATATTTCTTGTCGTGTCCCAGAATTCACGTAGATCTTTGGGTTTGCTGGCTTCCGAGGCGAATTCGGCCCCCCTTCTACGGGGCGCCGCACTAAGGGAGAGCATGGAAGACCACCCGACGATCGATCCCGGCAAAGCCGGCGGCGATGCGGCCCTGGGCCCTCTCCTCGGCGGCGAAGACCGGGACTCTCTGGTCGCCCGCGCGCTGGTCATGGGCGTGCCTGCATTCATGCGGAGAGCCCGGGCCCTCGAGTGCCTCGTCGAAAAGCTCCACGCCTCCATCGCCGCCGAACGCGAGAAGCGCCTCAAGTGGGTCTTCCCCTGCGGGCGCGAGTTCGGAGCGGGGGAACTCAGGAAGCGGGTGCGCGCTTTCAACCGGAGGTGGCTCCGCTTCCTCGAAACGGTCCCCCTCGACGAGGTCCGCCGGGCGCAGGAGGATTACAACCGGTACTATCCCATCGAGAGGGAAGTGGCGCTCCCCGGGCTCCCCCCCGCGCCTTTCCGGGAGATCCCGCTCCTCGAGCGTTCGGACCTCCGCGGGCTCTTCCCGCCGCTTCAGGAATAAAAGGCACGCCGTCCAGCTTCGGTCCCCTTACCGGGTATCCCTTCTTGAGAACCGGTGGGGGAGTCTGCTATTCTCGGCCTCCTTAATGACCCCTTCATCAGAACTGGTTGAGGTTGTCCAGCGGCTGTCCTTTTGCCGCGACATGAGCGCCGTCATGGCCATCCTCCGGGAGGCTGCCCGGAAGCTGACGGAAGCGGACGGCGTGACGGTGGTGCTCCGGGAAGGCGGCCACTGCCACTACGTGGAGGAAAACGCCATCTCCCCCCTGTGGAAGGGCCGGCGGTTCCCGATGAGCGCCTGCATCTCCGGCTGGTGCATGCTCCATCGGAAACAGGTCGCCATCCCGGACATCTACGCGGACCCCCGGATTCCCCACGAGGCCTACCGGCCGACCTTCGTCAAGAGCCTGGCCATGATTCCCATCCGCTCGGAAGACCCCATCGGGGCCATCGGCGCGTACTGGTCCGAGGGTCACCTGGCAACTCCGGGAGAGATGGCCATCCTGCAGTCCCTCGGGGACTCGGCGGCCATGGCCATCTCCAACGTTCAACTCATCGCGTCCCTCGACGAATCCAATCGACGAAAGGACCGGTTCCTCTCCATGCTGGCACATGAACTCCGCAATCCGCTGGCGCCCCTCCAGACCGCAATCCACCTCCTCAAGCTGCGGGGGAACGAACCGGAGAGGGTCGCGGAGATGCAGGAGGTGATGGGACGCCAGGTCAAGCACCTCACTCACATGGTCGAGGACCTCCTCGAAGTCTCACGTATCACGCACGGGAAGATCACCCTGCGCCGCGAGCGGGTCGACCTGGCGCGCCTCGTCCGTCAAAGCGTCGAGGACCACCGAGCGCTCCTGGAGGCTTCCGGAGTGAGCCTCGAGGCCGAGGTACCCCAGGTCCCCCTCTGGGTGGTGGGCGACCCCACCAGGCTGGCCCAGGTCATGAGCAACCTCCTCGACAACGCCGGAAAGTTCACGCCGGCGGGGGGGCGGGTGACGGTGAAGCTTGCGGCGGGGGACGAGGCGGTGCTGACCGTTTGCGATACCGGCATCGGAATCGAGCCGGACGTCCTTCCCCGCATCTTCGAGTCCTTCACCCAGGCGGATCACTCCCTTGACCGGCCCCGAAGGGGGCTGGGCCTGGGGTTGTCGGTGACCAAGGGCCTGATCACGCTCCATGAAGGAAGCATCGAAGCGGAGAGCGCGGGAGCGGGCAGGGGCGCGAGCTTCACGGTCCGGCTTCCGCGGGAGCCGGAGCTGCCCGCGCTCCTGGAAAGGTCCCACGCCACCAGAGCGGCCTCGAAGCGGCTGCGGGTGCTGGTGGTGGAGGACAACCGCGACGCGGCCGAAACCCTGCGGCTCCTCCTGGTGGCCTGCGGCTACGAAGTCTTCGTGGCCTACACCGGCCCCGATGGAGTGGAGGCGGCGGGGTCGACCAGCCCGGACATCGTGCTCTGCGATATCGGGCTTCCCGGAATGGATGGATTCGGCGTGGCCGCCGCGCTGAGGCAGAGCCCCACGACCGCCCACGCGAGGCTCATCGCGGTGACCGGGTACGGCCAGGAGGAAGACCGGCGCCGGGCGCTCGAGGCGGGCTTCGATGTCCACCTGGTGAAGCCGGTCGACCCGGAGAAGCTCCTGAGCCACCTGAACGCGGCGAGTTGACGGCTCCGCAACCGCCTCCTCTTCCTCCGCTCGAGCCCCCTCGCCAGCCGCCAGCCTCAGTTTACCCCGCCACCCGCGCCCGCGAAGCCACCTTGACCCGAGCGGCCGCGGCGCGGATGAGTTCCAAGCGCTCGGCGAGCGCGTCGGCCGGGGTCCCGGGAGGGGTCGGCTCGTCCCGGAGCCGCCTCAGCTCCTCCTCCGCTCTGGCGCGATCGATCGCCCGCGCGGGCTCGGCCCGCGTGGCGAGGACGAGCACCTGGTCCTTCAGGATCTGCAGGAACCCGCCGGAGAGGAAGAACCGCTCCTCGGACTTCCCCGAGGCCGGCCGCACCCGAAGCTCTCCCACGCCGAGCTGACCGATGAGGGGAGCGTGGCGGGGGAGGATGCCCAGCTCGCCGTCCAGGGCCGGCACGACCACGAACATCGCCTCCCCCTGGTGCACGAGCCCCTCCGGCGTGGTGATGGAGAGCTTGAGCGGCATGGCGGGCTACTTGTTCTCCACCTTGAGCCGCTCCGCCTTCTCCACCGCCTCGTCGATGCTCCCCACGTACATGAAGGCGGCCATGGGCAACGAGTCCCACTTCCCCTCCACCACCTCCTTGAAACTCCGCACCGTCTCGGGGATGGTCACGTACTTCCCGGCCATGCCGGTGAAGGCGCTGGCCACGCTGAACGGCTGGCTGAAGAACCTCTCGATCCTGCGCGCGCGCTCCACCACGATCTTGTCCTCCTCGGAGAGCTCGTCCATGCCCAGGATGGCGATGATGTCCTGAAGGTCCTTGTAGCGCTGCAGGATCCTCTGCACCTCGCGCGCCACCCGGTAGTGCTCCTCGCCCACGTACTGGGGGCTGAGGATGCGCGATGAGGACTTCAGGGGATCGATGGCCGGATAGATCCCCTTCGAGGAGATGCCGCGGTCGAGCACCGTGGTGGCGTCCAGGTGGGTGAAGGCGGTGGCCGGCGCCGGGTCGGTCAGGTCGTCCGCCGGGACGTAGATCGCCTGCACGCTGGTGATGGACCCCTGCTTGGTGGAGGTGATCCGCTCCTGCAGCTCGCCCATCTCCGTCGCGAGAGTCGGCTGGTAGCCGACGGCGGAGGGCATCCTGCCCAGCAGCGCGGAAACCTCGGAGCCGGCCTGCGTGAAGCGGAAGATGTTGTCGATGAACAGGAGGACGTCCTGGCCTTCCGCGTCGCGGAAGTACTCGGCCACCGTCAGCCCGGTCAGCCCCACGCGCAGGCGGGCGCCCGGGGGCTCCGTCATCTGCCCGTAAATCAGGGAGACCTTGGACTTGGAGGGGTCCTCCGCGTTGATGACCCCCGATTCCTGCATCTCCACCCAGAGATCGTTCCCTTCGCGGGTCCTTTCTCCCACACCGGCGAAGACGGAGAAGCCGCCGTGCTTGAGGGCGACGTTGTTGATCAGCTCCATGATCAGCACCGTCTTGCCGACGCCGGCGCCGCCGAACAGCCCGGTCTTTCCCCCTTTCATGTACGGCTCGAGGAGGTCGATCACCTTGATCCCCGTCTCGAACATCGCCACTTCGCTCGACTGCTGCTCGAAGGAGGGGGGCTCGCGATGGATGGGCCACCTCTCCTTGGACGTGAGCGGCCCTTTTTGATCCACCGGCTTGCCGATCACGTTCATCACCCGGCCCAGCGTCTCGCGCCCGACCGGGATGGAGATCGGCTCGCCGAGATCGACCGCCTCCATGCCGCGCACCATCCCTTCGGTGGGCTCCATCGCCACGCACCGGACGCGGTTCTCCCCCAGGTGCTGCTCCACTTCCGCCGTGACGTCTATTTCTCCTTCGCCGTCTCCCATACGCCCCTGAATTCGCACGGCGTTGTAGATGGGAGGGAGGTGATCCTCCGGAAACTCGATGTCGATGACGGGACCGATGATGCGGACGACCTTTCCTTGGCTCATTCGGCGATTCTCCCTAAGCCCGGAGGGATCATTCGAGCGCGGCGGCTCCGCTGACCACCTCCAGGATCTCCTTCGTGATCCCCGCCTGGCGGACCTTGTTCATGTTGAGGGTGAGGCTCTCGATCATGTCGGCGGCGTTGTTGGTCGCCGAGTCCATGGCGGCCATCCGGGCGCCTTGCTCGGAAGCGGCCGACTCCAGCAGCGCGCGGTAGACCTGGATCTCCACGTGTTTCGGCAGGAGCCGGTCGAAAAGCTCCTTCTCCTCCGGCTCGTAGATGTAATCGGTGGGGGGCCCGGGACCCTCGAGGGCGAGCTGCTCGATGGGAAGGAGCTTTTCCGTCACGACCCGCTGCTGAATCGCCGACTTGAATTCGTTGTAGACGAGGTACACGGCGTCCAGGTTCAGGGCGACGTAGCCGTCGATCAGCTCGCGGGCCAGCTCGGCGGCGTGCGCGTAGGTGACGTTCCGGAAGATGTCCACCAGCTCGCGGCGGACGGAAACCCGCCGGCGCCGGAAGAAGTCGCGCCCCTTCTTGCCGACGAGGGTGAGCGTCAGCTGTTGGCCCTCGCGCCGCCCCATCTCCTCGAGGGCAGCCCTGACGATGTTGGCGTTGAACCCGCCGCACAGTCCCCGGTCCGCGGTGATCACGACCAGCTCCACCCGGCCGTCGCCGCGCCGCGCCAGGAGCGGATGTCCTTCCGGATTCGCGCGGGCGGCCAGGCTGTTGAGCACCTGCAGCATCCGCCGGGCGTAAGGGCGGGCGGAGAGGATCCGCTCCTGGGCCCGGCGGAGCTTCGTGGCCGACACGAGCTTCATGGCGTAGGTGAGCTGCTGCGTGTTCTTCACGCTTCGGATGCGCGTGCGGATGTCCCGGAGATTGGCCATCGAGTCGCGCCGCCCTAGGCGCCGGCCGCGACGGCGGAATGCTGGGCGACGAACGCCTCCCGGAACTGCTCCAGGAGCGCCTTGAGCTCCCCGCGAATCTCCTCGTCGAGGGCTTTCCGCTCGCAAAGCTTGCGCTGCGTGGCGGCGCCGGCGGTGTCCAGATACTGATAGAGCCCCTTCTCGAACTCCCGCGCCAGCGAGACTTCGATTCCGTCCAGGAACCCGTTGATGGCCGCGAAGACGATGATGATCTGCTTCTCGACGGGCAGGGGCGAATACTGCCCCTGCTTGAGAATCTCCACCAGCCGCTCGCCCCGGGACAGCTGGGCCCGGGTGGCCTTGTCGAGATCGCTTCCGAACTGGGCGAAAGCGGCCAGCTCCCGGAACTGGGCCAGGTCGAGCCGCAGCGTCCCGGCCACCTGCTTCATCGCCTTCACCTGGGCGTTGCCGCCGACGCGCGAAACGGAGAGCCCGACGTTGACGGCGGGACGGACCCCCGAATAGAAGAGATCCGACTCGAGGAAGATCTGGCCGTCGGTGATCGAGATCACGTTCGTGGGGATGTAGGCCGAAATGTCGCCCGCCTGCGTCTCGATGATCGGCAGCGCCGTCAGGGAGCCGCCTCCCAGCTTGTCGTTGAGCTTCGCGGCCCTCTCCAGCAGCCGGGAGTGGAGGTAGAAGACGTCGCCGGGAAACGCCTCGCGGCCGGGGGGACGCCGTAGGAGAAGGGAAATCTCACGGTACGCCGCGGCGTGCTTGGAGAGATCGTCGTAGATCACCAGGGCATGTTTGCCCCGGTCGCGGAAATACTCGCCCATCGCGCAGCCGGAGTAAGGGGCGATGTACTGCATGGTGGCCGGCTCGGAGGCGGAGGCGGAGACGACGACGGTGTGTCCCAGGGCGCCGTACTCCTCCAGCGTCCGGACTACCTGCGCCACGGTCGATTTCTTCTGTCCGATGGCGACGTAGATGCAGAGGACGCCGGTCCCTTTCTGGTTGATGATCGTGTCCAGGGCGACGGCCGTCTTTCCCGTCTGCCGGTCCCCGATGATCAGCTCGCGCTGTCCCCGTCCGATGGGAATCATGGCGTCGATCGCCTTCAGTCCCGTCTGAAGCGGCTCCTTGACCCCGCGGCGATCCACGACGCCGGGAGCCAGGCGCTCGATCGGCATGCTCAGGTCGGAGGGAATGGGTCCTTTGCCGTCGACGGGCTGGCCGAGGGCGTTCACGACGCGTCCCACCACCGCGTCCCCGACGGGGACCTGCATCAGCTTCGAGGTGCGCCGGACTTGATCGCCTTCCTTGATGTGCGTCGTCTCGCCGAGAAGCACGGCGCCCACGCTGTCCTCCTCGAGGTTCAGCGCGATGCCGTAGACGCCGTGGGGAAGCTCGAGCAACTCCCCCGCCATCGCCCGATCGAGCCCGTAGATCCGGGCGATCCCGTCGCCGACCGAGACGACGGTGCCCACTTCGCTCTGATCGATGTCGACCTCGAAGCCCTCGATTTGCCGCCGGATGATCTTGCTGATCTCGTCCGCCTTGATCTCCATTCACCTCTCTCCGATGAGCTGCTCTTTCAGCCTTCTCAGCCGCGCCGCCACCGTGCCGTCGTACAGGACCGACCCGATACGGGTCCGCGCGCCCCCGAGGACGGCCGGATCCACCCGGGTTTCGAGCCGGACCGTCTTGCCGGTGAATTTCGCCAGCGTTCCCGCGAGCCTTTCTTTCAGGGCCTCCTCCAGGGGAACAGCGGTCGTGACTTCCACCGAGACGCGGTTCGAGGACTGCTCCTCGATCCGCCGGAATGCGGCGCTGATCTCCGGCAGGAGATCCACCCTCCCTTTCTGGAGCAGGATCTGAATCAGCCGCGCGACGGGAGCGCTGAGCCCCGACTTTTGCGCGATCGTCTCGAAAGCCTGGCTCTTCGCGGCGGCCGGGAAACCGGGATTCAGCAGGAAGTCGCGCAAGGGCCTCGACTCTCCGAAGAGGCGCGCGATCCGTTCCAACTCCCCGGCGGTGCCTTCCAGATTCGATTTCGCGCGAATCGCATCAGCCAGGGCCCTCGCATAGCGGGCGGACAAGGTGCTCTGCATCGTCGTTCGTCGGCCTCGTCATCGCACACAAATCGGCGCGCAGATTGGGCGGGGCAGTCGATCTGGACCGATCCCAGGCGGGCCTCCCGCGATGGGAAGGCCGGATCGGGCCCTTCCGCCGGTGAGAAAAGAGCGACTTAAATAGCACGACGTCAATGAAGAGTCAACCGCAGCGGCGCGGTGGCGTGGCGGGTGGATCAGGACTCGGGAAGGCCCCCGCCGCCTTTGACTTCCTTGAGCTCGTGTCTCCGGGCGGTGTTCATGCTGATGGTCCCTTCGAAGACTCCGCCTTCCTCGACGATCAGCCCGGGCTTGTCCATCACGAGCTCCCCCTGGACGTGACCTCGCGGATGGATGGTGATCCTCTCCTTGATGCGCAGGGTCCCGGTCACCCTGCCGCTCACCGAGAGGACACCCACTTCGATCTCGGCCTCGACCTCACCGGTCTCTCCGACCACGAGCTCCTTCTCGGAATAGAGCTTGCCGGTCACTTTGCCGTCGATGCGGAGGATGTCGGGGAAGCGAATTTCGCCACTGATGACGGTCCCCTCTCCCAGAAAGCCGCTGATGTCGTCCTGGTTCGCCCTCGTCTCTCTCATGTTCCGGTCTCCCCGACAAAGCCGCCCGGCGGAATGATGTGGGTCGCCCGATCTCAGTGGCTGCGCGCGGACAACAGGCTGAAGAGTCGATCCAGCTCGTCCTCGGAATAGTAATCGATCTCGATCTTGCCCGTCCCTTTCTTCCTGCCCGAAGTGATTCGCACCTTCGTGCCCAGAGAGCGGGTCAGTCGCTCCTCGGCCGCCTGCACGTTCGGATCCCGCGTGATGAGGCTCTTGGGCAGAGCCGGCGAATCGTCCGAGAGCTTCTTGACGAGATCCTCCGTCTCGCGCACCGAGAGCATCTCGTGGATCACCTTTTCCGCGGCGCGGATCTGGGTCGGACCGTCTTTCAGCGAAAGCAGCGCGCGCCCATGACCGCCATCCAGGAGGCCGGCGGCGACCATCTCCTGAACTTTCTCGTCTAACTTCAGTAGTCTCAATTGGTTAGCTATAGTTGTGCGATCCTTGCCGACGCGGCGGGCAACCTCTTCCTGGGTCAGCTGGAGCTCCGAGAGGAGCAGGTTGTAGGCCCTGGCTTCCTCGAGAGGGTTCAATTCCTGGCGCTGGATGTTCTCGACGAGAGCCAACTCCAGCCTCCGGTCGTCGGTGACGTTCCTGAGGATGGCTGGAATTCTCGTGATCCCAGCCATTTGGGCGGCGCGCCAACGACGCTCCCCGGCAACCAGCTGGTATTCTCCATCGCTTTCAGTGACGATGATTGGTTGGATGATTCCATTCTCCTTGATCGACGTCGCAAGGCCTTCGAGGTCTTCGAATCGCGACCGCGGCTGAAAGCGATTGGGAATGACCCGGTCGACGTCGACCATTCGGAGCCCTTCGCGTGGTTCCACCACAGGAGGCTCCGGGATCAGCGAGCTCAGTCCTCTACCGAGCGCCTTCCGCTTGCCGTTCATGGCTGATGATTTCCCTCGCTAGGTTTAGGTAGGCCTCCGACCCTTTGCTGCGCACGTCGTAGAGCATGATCGGCTTCCCGAAACTCGGCGCCTCTCCCAGGCGGACGTTCCTGGGAACGATCGTCTCGAAGACTTTTTCCTTGAAGAACGCCCGGATCTCTTCGACCACCTGCCGGGAGAGGTTGGTACGGTCGTCGTACATCGTGAGCAGGACACCTTCGATGGCAAGACGAGGATTGAGGGCGGCGCGGATGCGATTCAGGGTGTTGACGAGCTCGGACACTCCCTCGAGAGCCAGGTACTCGCACTGCACTGGAATCAACAAGGAGTCGGCAGCCACCAGCGCATTCAAGGTCAGGAGCCCCAGCGAAGGGGGCGCATCCAAGAGGATATAATCGAATCTCCCCCGGATCGGACCCAGCGCTTCCTGTAGCCTGAACTCGCGCCGCTCATGGTCGGTCAGCTCGATCTCCGCTCCTCCGAGATCCCGGTTCGCCGGCACGACCATCAAGTGGTCCAGCTCGGTTGCCAGCAAAGTCTGCTCGAGAGGGTGGCGGCCGACGAGCGCCCCATAGAGGTTGCCGCCATTCCCGTCTGCTTTGAGACCGATGCCCTTGGTCGAGCTGCCTTGAGGGTCGGCGTCCACCAGCAGGACCTTGCGCTCGGCGATAGCGAGTCCGGCCGCCAGGTTGATCGCGGTGGTCGTTTTCCCGACCCCCCCCTTCTGATTGACGATTGCGATGACGCGCGACATGAATGAAAAGCGACTCCACGACGACCGGGGGCGTAAGACTACCACACTTCACAAGACGACCGGCCGAGGAGTCGGGCTCAAAAATGTTTCACGTGAAACACTCGACCACCGATCCGAGAGGCTTGGCCGTTTGGGAGCACGTCTTCGGTGGCCGGCAGGTAAAAGCAGCCCTAGCCCTTGCGCAGAAGCAGGAGCCCTGGCTCTTGTCCCTGCAAGGTTTCTTCGGCGATGACCGACAGCTTATGCGGCAGCGGGGAAACTCCGGCATCAAGGCGCGCGCGGCTCATGAAAAGCAAGGCGCTTCCTCCTTCGTTCAAGAAGGGGAGTCCTTCAGCAACAAATGGAAATGGATTCACAGCCCGAATCGTGAAGATGTCGCAGCTCAAATCATGAAGCTCCTTCCCCGATTGCGCTCGCCGCACTTCGACCCGCGAGCTTTTCCACCCTTCCTCGCGCAGCAGCGCCCTGAGAAAGGCGGCTTTCTTCCGCGACGCTTCGACGAGAACGATGGGATCGGCCTCAGGGTGAATGATATGAATGGGGCCGGCGGGGAAGCCGTTTCCCGATCCAAGATCCAGCAGTTTTCCGGTCGCTCCGAACCGTCGTAGCAAGTCTCCCGCCAGTAGACTCTCGAGAAAATGCCGGCGTATCACTTCCGACGGCTCTCGAATCGCCGTCAGGTTCATCCGACTTCCCCACATCTTTAACAGGGAATAATGAATGCCCAACGCCTGCATTTGGTTTGCGGACAGAGAGATACCTCGAGCGGCTGCTTGCCTCTGCAGCTCGTCGTCAAAACCCGTCTCCACCTTAGATTTCAAATTATCTCATTAACTATTTTATTATTAATAAGTTAGCTATACTCTACGCGCGAGCGGTCAGGCGGTCGAGATCATCCTAACGATTCCTGGAGCCCAGCGAAAGCAGGCGAGCATGGATTCGTTCGATGGTGAAGGGTTAGAGGGGAAGGATCAGCGGGGGCGGGGGAAAATCGTGATCGACTTGATAAAGCCCTCTCCTTCACTGCGGGTCTCGAGGGCCGGATCGTCCTTGAGGGCCAGATGGACGAGGCGCCGGTCGTAGGGGTTCATGGGACTCAAGGTTTGCGGCTCTCCGAGCTTTTTCACCTTTTCAGCCGTCAGGTGGGCTATCTCGGCGAGCTCTTCCTCGCGCCCTTTTCGAAAGTCGCCGCAATCGAGGAAGATGGCGCGGGTCGACCCGGCATGGGCGGCGATGCGGCCGAGAAGGACCTGAAGAGCGTTGAGCCCCTCCCCGCGGCGCGCCAGGAAGAGGTCACAGTCCTTTCCCTGCAGCTCGATCCTTATCTGGTCCTGATCCTCAACGACCTGGAAATCGACCTCGAACGGCGAGTCGCGCACGAATCTCTCGAGAAATCGATTGATCCGTGCGAGGTCGGATTCCCCGGTATTCTCACCTCCCTCTCCCCCGCTTCCCTCTCTGTCCGCCACCTTCCCCGTTTCCGGCAAGGCAACCCGGATTCGTACGCCGCGCGTGCCGACGCCGAGAAATCCACGCCGTCCTTCCTGCAGTACTTCGTAATCGAGATTCTCGCGCGGGATGCCGAGCGAGGCGCTGGCGTGTGAGAGAGCCTGCTCCAGGTCTTCCCCCTCGAACTCCTCGCGTCCTTCGCTCTCGGGATCGGTATGGTCATCCACGGGCAGGCACTTTCTTGGCGGAGATCTCCCGCTCCACTTGGGCATTGATCAGGTACTGCTGTCCGATGGCCAGAATGTTATTGACGAGCCAGTATAGCACCAGCCCGCTGGGCAGGTCCTTGAAGAACCAGGTGAACATGACCGGCATGAGCATCATGATCCGGCGCTGCGCGGCATCCGGGATGGCGCTTCCCGTCATCACTTGCTGGATAAGCATCGTGATCCCCATGACGATCGGGGTCACATAATACGGGTCCTTCTTGGACAGATCGGTGATCCAGAAGAGGAACGGGGCGTGCCGGAGCTCGATGGCGCTGTTCAGGAGATTGTAGAAACCCCAGAGGATCGGAAGCTGCAGCAGGAGCGGCAGACATCCCGTCATCCCGGCGACGGGGTTGACCCCCTCCTTGCTGTAGAGAGCCATCATCTCCTCGTTCATTTTCTGCCGGCTGCCGACGTCCTTCTTCATCTTGCGGTAACGATCCTTGATCGCCTGCAGCCGCGGCTGGATCTTCTTCATCTTCTCCTGCGTGTGACGCATCGACACCGAGGCCTTCTGGGTCAGGGGAAAGAAGGCCAGCCTGATGAAGAAGGTGAGAAGGATGATCGACCATCCCCAGTTCCCCGTGTAGCGGTTGATGTGCTGAAGCAGGAAGAAGAGGGCGTGAGCGATCGATCCGAAAAAGCCGAAGTCGACGATTCCCTCGATCCCGAGCTTCAGGCTGGCGAGGAGATTGTAGTCCTTGGGGCCTACGAACAGGCTCAGCTGGCCGTCCGGCGGAAGTGCGAGACCGAGCGAAAGAAAGTTCTTCTCCCGCCCCTCTTCGAGAATCTGGTGGGCCCGGACCACGGTGCCCGCCGCGCCTCCCTCGGGGATGAGGATTCCGGCGAAGTAATGATCCTCCAGTCCCGCCCATAGCACGCCTCCCGGCTGCGCCAGGACCGGTTTCCCTTTCAAGGACTCGCGGGGAAGGCGAACGATGGCTCCGTCCCGTCGAACGACCGCTCGCACGACCTCCGCGCGGTTATGGCTGTTCGAGGCCAGGCCCTCGTCGGGACCCAGCCCCGCGCCCCAGATGAGGTAGCCTTCCAGCGGAGCCCCGTTGCGCCGGGCGTGGATTTCGAGGCGGACGACGTAGGAATCCTGGACGAACCGAAGGGTCTTCGTGACGTCGATTCCGGCCCCGTCCGAGTAGTGGAGGGCGACGCGCGTCTCCGCGGCCGTTTCTCCGGGCCCCGTGTCCATCTCGAACAAGGCGGAGCCGAGCTTTTCGGTGAGCTGGGAGTCGGCGAACTCGAGCCCCAGGGGGAAGCGCTTCACCTTGGCGGAGCCTGGACTCACCAGATCCAGTGGCTTCCTCTGATCGTCCGAGTAGCTCTTGAGCTGCCATGCCGTGATCACCGCGCCTTGATTGCTCACTCGGACACGGTACAGAGCCGTCTCGATCGTTTTCTCCTCAGGCCGCGCCGCTTCCGCGCGCGCCACGATGGGCGACGAGGACGGGGAGGGAGGGGGCGCGCCGGGGCTCGTGTCGGGGGGAGCGACCGGAGTCGCGGGTGAGGTCTCCGATGGGACCGCCGGGGCTTTCGACGCGGTGACCGGACCGGCCGGAGGCCGGGGCGGCGCGGGAGGGAAGAGGTAGACGTTCCAGAGGACGATCACTCCAAGAGAGAGCGCGGAGGCGAGAAGCAGTCGTTTGAAGTCCATCGAATTAGGATCGGCCTTTTGTCATCTGAGGGGATCGAATCCGCTTTTGTGAAACGGATGGCAGCTGGCCAGGCGCCGAATCGCCAGCCAGCCGCCCCGCCAAAGCCCGTACCGCTGAATCGCCTGCTCCGCGTACTCGGAGCAGGTGGGGATGAACCGGCACGCCGACGGAAGCAGAGGGGAGAGGAGCCGGCGATAGATTCGCAGTATCGCGATCGCCGCCTTTTCCCCCGCCCTCATGGGCGCGCCTCCGGCTCAGCGAACCGGCGAACCCTGCCATCCAGCTCCCTGGAAAGGGATTCCAGGCTCTGCCGGTGAATCCCTCCCTTGGCGTTGATCACGATGTCGACGGGTGGCAGTTCCACGCGCACTTTCCTGAACCACTCGCGGCAAAGGCGTTTCACCCGGTTGCGCTGGACGGCTCCTCCGATCCGGCGCGTCACCGTGATGCCGAGCCGGGGCCGGTCAAGATCGTTTTCCAGGAGGAAGAGGGTGAAGCTTCGAGAGGAAATCTTCCGGCCCTGATCGTAAATCCGCTGGTATTCGCTGCGCTTCCGGATGCGGTCGGCCGCCGTGAAACTCTGGCGGGAGGTCAAACTGCCAGCCTTTTCCGTCCCTTCCGCCGGCGGCGCTTCAAAACTTCGCGGCCGTCCTGAGTGCTCATGCGCTTGAGAAAGCCGTGAGTTTTCTTGCGACGCCGATTGTTGGGCTGAAAGGTGCGCTTCATGCATTCTCCCGCGCGCTGGCTGAATCGTAAGCTTTGCTCGAAATTCGGATGCTACCCGACCGGCGAGACGCCTGTCAAGACAGCGGGATGGCACGCGTCGCGCGACGTCGAGAAATTTTCTTGCGTGATCGAATATTCCGTATGCTATAGTGCGCCGCCACAGCAATCGATCCACAATTGATGAGGCCCCCATCGCGCAACACGCGACGGGCATTTCTCTTCGAGGCCGCTTTTCGAGAGGGTACTCGAATGGGGATTCGTCTTGCTTAAAATCATCGAGGCTCGGCTCCGTCACGCGTTCGTTACAATATTTTTGTCCGTCCCCCGACGCACCACCACCCGTAGCGGTACGGGGGATCCGGTTGACATAAGTGTGTTCGCAGCCTCGGCGGGATATCCATAACATGCTCCATCGAAAGGCTTTGGGACGCCCGCTGTTTTCCACAACTGTGGAAAACTTGTTGAGAACTTCCGAAGACCCCGCGCTAGGTCGAGTGATGACAACATCTTCCCCAGTGTTTATCCCGTAACCAGTCCCGCGTAGGGTGGAAAGCCATGAAACTCTGGGAACAGGTACTGGAAAGAGTCGAGCCGAAGGTCAACAGCCAGAGCTTCGACACGTGGTTGAAACCGACTCTGCAAGTCTCGCTCACGGACGGGACCTTGGAGGTCGAAGTCCCGAACGTCGTCTTCGCCGAATGGATCAGCAGCCATTTCCTTCCGGTCATCCGTGAAACGATCAGCGAGATCCGCCCGGGGGATCTCGCTATCCTGTTCAAGGCCCGCCAGGAGGCGAGCGAGCCGCCGCCGGCCCCCGCCGAGCGTTTCCTGCGCCGCCGGCCCCCCTCCGCGGCCCCCGCCGGCGCGTCGGGTCTGACTCTCCGGTACACTTTCGACAACTTCGTCGTGAGCTCCTCGAACCAGTTCGCGCACGCCGCCGCCAAGGCCATCGCCGAGCAGCCATCCATGAACTACAACCCGCTTTACATCTATGGCGGCGTCGGCCTCGGAAAGACCCACCTCATGCACGCGGTCGGAAATCACCTGGCGAAGCACCGTCCCGAGCTGCGGCAACGATACCTTTCGACCGAGAACTTCATGAATGAACTCATCAATGCGATCCGCTTCGAGAAGACCCTGGACTTCAAGGAAAAGTATCGGAACATCGATCTTCTGTTGATCGACGACATCCAGTTCCTGGCGGGCAAGGAAAGGACCCAAGAGGAGTTCTTTCACACCTTCAACGCGCTGTACGAGTCGCAGAAACAGATCGTGATCACGTCCGACTGCCCTCCGCGCCAGATTCCGACGCTCGAAGAGCGCCTGCGCTCCCGTTTCGAGTGGGGGCTCATGGCCGACATCCAGCCGCCGGACCTGGAGACGAAGATCGCCATTCTCCGCAAGAAAGCGGAGGCCGAAAGGGTCGAGCTGCCCCAGGACGTCGCGTTCTTCATCTCCAGCAAGATCAAGTCGAACATCCGCGAGCTCGAGGGATCCCTCGTGCGCCTCGTCGCTTTCTCCTCCCTGACGGGCCGGCGCATCGATCTGGAAATGGCCAAGGAGACCCTCAAGGACCTTCTCGAGGACAAGAATCGCGGCGTGACGGCGGAAGCGATCCAGAAGCTCGTCGCGAACTACTTCAAGATCAAGCCGGCGGACCTCAAGTCGAAGAACAACGCCCACTCCATCTCCTTTCCGCGGCAGGTGGCGATGTATCTGTGCAAGCAGCTCACCGACAGCTCCTTGCCCGCCATCGGCCAGATCTTCGGAGGAAAGCACCATTCGACGGTGATTCACGCGATCCGGAAGATCAACGCCCGGCGCGAGACCGACAAGGATTTCGACAGGCTCCTCAAGAGCTTCATGGAATCGTTCGAATGAGTTCGAGCGCATTGTGCGAAAGCGGCGGAGAATTTCCTGTTGAAAACCGCGAAGCCGGAAGGACTCCGGGAAATCCTCAGGTTTGGATCGGTTCTTCCACAGGCTGCCCCCCGGCCGCGGCCGGCCCAAGCCTCTTGGAGCATGCGAGATCCGAAGATCGGAGCGCCGTGCACAGGCACTACAAGAACTACTGGTTTTGTGATATATCAAGAAAACCTTTGAGGAGCAGCCATGGAGTTCACGGTCCGGCGGGAGGATCTTTTGAAAGAGCTCCAGCGCCTGCAGGGCGTCGTGGAGAAGAAGAACACCATTCCGATCCTCTCCAACACGTTCCTTTCGGCGAATAAGGACGAGCTCGAGCTGGTCGCCACGGATCTGGAGCTGGGAATCCGCACGTCCACGCGGGCGAAGGTCTCCGCGCCCGGGGCGATCACGCTTTCCTCGAAGAAGATCTTCGAAATCGTCCGGCTCCTGCCCGAGGACGACGTCAAGTTCCGGGTCGAGGACAACCACTGGGTGCAGCTCACCTGCGCGCGTTCCAGGTTCCGAATCGTCGGCATGCCGAAGGACGAGTTCCCCTCCCTCCCTTCCTACGACTTCACCCGCGCCGTGCCGATCGATTTGAAGACGCTCAAGGCGATGGTGGGCAAGGTCCTGTTCGCCACGACCTCCGACGACACCCGTTATCCGCTCCAGGGAATCCTCGTCCTCCTCGGTCCGGAGGGCCTGACCCTGGTGGCGACCGACGGCCACCGGCTCGCCTGCATCAAGGGGAAGGCGGCCCGGAAGCCCGTCGAAAAGGAGATCCGCGTCATCGTGCCGAGAAAGACGCTGGCGGAGATCTCCCGCATCGACTGGGAAGGCGCGGAGGAGATCCTCTTCGGGGTCCACGAGAATCGCGCCTTTTGGAGGACCGATCGGGTCACCCTGGCCTCGAACACCGTCGAGGGGGTTTTCCCGGCTTATGAGAAGGTCATTCCCAAGGAGAACGACAAGATTCTCGAGCTGAACGTGCAGCATTTCACCGACGCGGTGCGAAGAGTGTCTCTGCTTTCCAACGAACGATCCCGGGCCGTCAAGATCGCGCTCCAGCCCGGGAGGATCGAAATCTCCTCGAGCAACCCGGAGATGGGGGAAGCCCGCGAAAACATCGAAGTCGGATACCGCGGCGCGGAGATGGAGATCGGGTTCAACGCCCGGTACCTTCTCGATTTCCTCGGCGCCGTGGGCGACGAAAAGATTTCGCTGCATCTGAAGGACGAGCAGACGCAGGGCATGATGACTCCTCTGACGGCCCCGGAATGGGACTACCGCTACGTCGTCATGCCGATGCGAATCTGAAGCGGGGCCGCTGTTTTCCTCGTTTTTCCCTCCTTGTGGCATCCTTCTGCGTGTGTTAAAATTACGTCGTTTCCGAGGGGGCGTCTCCCCGCCGTAGGAAGAAACGGGGAGAGCGCCGATAGCTCTCGCAAGTTAAAGTAAACAATAAGTTTGTCAAGGGCGCCCACAATCGAGCTTTCCGGGTGATTCTGCCCTCCAATCGTTTGCCGGCTCGGGCCCGGACGAGGCGGAAAGCATCTTGATGTTCGAGCGCGACTCAACCCACCGCTCCGCGTATGACCCATGCAAGTTTCCACGGTCGCGGCCAATCCAGTGAGTCGCGGGGAGCAGGAAGAGGACATGGAGCAGCAGATCCGAAAAGTCGGGACCGAGGATCGCTACGACGCCAGCAACATCAAGGTCCTGGAGGGACTGGAGGCGGTCCGGAAGCGTCCTTCCATGTACATCGGCAACACTTCCGTCGAGGGCCTGCACCAGCTCATCTACGAAGTCGTCGACAACAGCATCGATGAATCCCTCGCCGGTTTCTGCAATCAGATCAGCGTCACCATCCACATCGACCATTCGGTCACCGTGATTGACAACGGGCGAGGGATTCCAGTCGAGGAACACCAGCAGGAGAAGCGGCCCGCCGCGGAAGTGGTCATGACGAAGCTTCACGCCGGCGGAAAGTTCGACAATGAAACCTACAAGGTTTCGGGCGGGCTGCACGGCGTGGGCGTTTCCGTCGTCAACGCCCTATCCGAGTTCCTGGAGCTGGAGATCTGGCGAAGCGGCAAGGTCTACCAGCAGCGCTACGAGCGGGGGAAGCCCGGCGAGTTCCGCCAGACCGGCACGACGAAGCGCCGCGGGACCAAGATTACCTTCAAGCCCGACAAGGAGATATTCGAGGACGTCCGTTTCTCCTTCGACCTCCTTTCGCAGCGTCTCAGAGAGCTGGCGTTCCTGAACGAGGGCGTCGAGATCGCCATCGACGACGAAGGAAGCGAGAAGAAACACACCTTCAACTATCAGGGGGGCATCGTCTCCTTCGTCTCGCACCTCAACAAGAACAAGACTTGCATCCATTCGGATCCCATCTACCTGAAAGGGGAGAAGGATTCGGTCATCGCCGAGATCGCCCTGCAATACAACGACGGCTACAACGAGAACATTTTCACCTTTGCCAACTCGATCAACACCCACGAGGGGGGGAGCCACCTCAGCGGATTCAAGTCGGCGCTCACCCGCACGATCAACAATCACCTCAATCGTCTCAACAACAAGGACAAGATCACGCTCGCCGGCGACGACGTCCGGGAAGGACTGACCGCGGTCCTCTCGATCAAGCTTCCGCGCCCCCAATTCGAGGGGCAGACCAAGACGAAGCTGGGCAACAGCGAGGTCAAGGGGATCATCGAAACGCTCGTCAACGACCGCCTTTCGGCTCACTTCGAGGAAAACCCGTCGGTCACGCGGAAGATCGTCGAGAAGGCGATGGAGGCGGCCCGCGCCCGGGAGGCCGCTCGCAAGGCGCGGGACTTGACGCGCCGGAAAGGCGCGCTCGACGCCTGGTCGCTGCCCGGGAAGCTGGCCGATTGCCAGGAGCGCGATCCCGGTCTGGCCGAGCTCTACTTGGTCGAGGGCGATTCGGCCGGCGGATCCGCCAAGCAGGGGCGCGATCGGCGCTACCAGGCCATCCTTCCGTTGCGCGGCAAGATCCTCAACGTGGAGAAGGCGCGGTTCGACAAGATGCTCGGCAGCCAGGAAATCCGCACGATCATCACCGCCCTCGGGACGGGAATCGGCGAGGACGACTACGACGTGTCGAAGCTGCGGTATCACAAAGTCATCATCATGACCGACGCCGACGTGGACGGAGCCCACATCCGGACGCTTCTGCTGACCTTTTTCTACCGTCAGATGAGGGAAATCATCGAGCGCGGTCATCTGTGCATCGCGCAGCCGCCGCTGTTCAAGGTGAAGAAAGGGAAGAAGGAGGCCTATCTCGCCAACGAGAAGGAGCTGAACCACTATCTGATCACGAAGGCGGCCGAAGAGGTGACGGTCAAGGTTTCCGGAGCCTCGGGCAAAGGCGAGATCAAAGGAAAGGCTCTCAGCCGCATGCTCGAGAGGCTGGCGGAATACAAGCACCTCATGGAACTCACGGCGAAGAAGGGGCTGGAAGAGCCGGTGGTCGAGATGCTCCTGGAAGCCGGCGTCAGCGAAATCTCGACGTTCCAGGACCGGGAGGCGCTGGAAAAGATCCGGCAGCGGATCGTCAAGTCCGGCCGGCCGGCCGAGGAGATCGAGCGGGACGAAGAGCACAATCTCTTCCAATTCACCTATCGGACCCAGGCACGGGCGGTTCCCCAGGTGACGCTCTCGTGGGATCTGATTTCCTCCATCGAATACAAGAACCTCCGCCAGCTCGACGTGGAGATGGTGGAGTTGAGCAAGCCTCCTTTCCTCGTCTCGCTGGACGGCAAGGAGCACGCCATCCAGTCCAAGGGACATCTCCTCGAGCATCTCCTGGAGGAAGGGAAGAAGGGACTGCACATCCAGCGGTACAAGGGGCTGGGAGAGATGAACCCGGAACAGCTCTGGGAGACCACCATGAACCCGGAGAGCCGGAAGCTGCTGAAAGTGAACATCTCCGACGCCGTCGAGGCGGATTCGATCTTCACCGTCCTGATGGGCGACCAGGTCGAGCCCCGCCGTAAATTCATCGAGGAGAACGCGCTCGACGTCCGCAATCTGGACGTCTAATCCCCATGGACGACACCACCACCCAGTCCCCCGACGAGAAGATCCCGGTCAATATCGAGGACGAGATGCGCAGGTCCTACCTGGACTATGCCATGTCGGTCATCATCGGCCGGGCCCTGCCCGACGTCCGGGACGGCTTCAAGCCGGTGCATCGACGGGCCCTCTACGCGATGCACGAGCTCAAGAACGACCACGACAAGCCCTACAAGAAATCGGCCCGTATCGTGGGGGACGTCATCGGCAAGTTCCACCCGCACGGCGAAGCGGCGGTCTACGACACGATCGTCCGGATGGCGCAGGAGTTCTCGCTGCGGTATCCGCTCGTCGACGGGCAGGGGAACTTCGGATCGGTGGACGGCGATCCGCCGGCCGCGATGCGCTACACCGAGATCCGGATGGCGAAGCTCGCCCACGAGATGCTGGCGGACATCGAGAAGAACACTGTCGATCTCGGGCCGAATTACGACGCCTCGCTCACCGAGCCACTGGTCCTGCCGAGCCGCTTCCCGAACCTTCTGGTGAACGGGTCCTCCGGAATCGCCGTCGGCATGGCCACGAACATCCCGCCTCACAATCTGACCGAGGTCAGCGACGCCGTCATCGCGACGATCAAGAATCCGGAGATCACCATCGACGAGCTCATGCAGATGATTCCCGGCCCCGATTTTCCGACCGCCGGATTCATCTGCGGCCGCGAGGGGATCCGCCAAGCCTACAAGACGGGCCGGGGGATCCTGCAGATGCGGGCCCGGGCGAACATCGAGGAGGGCCGCGGGGGCAAGACCCGCATCGTCGTCACCGAGATTCCCTATCAGGTCAACAAGGCGAGGCTGGTCGAGCAGATCGCGACCCTCGTCACCGATAAGAGGATCGAGGGGATCGCCGACATCCGGGACGAGTCGAACCGCGAAGGGATTCGAGTCGTCCTCGATCTCAAGCGCGGGGAGATCGCCGACGTCATCCTGAACAACCTGTTCAAGTACACGCAGATGCAGGAGACTTTCGGAGTGATCTTCCTGGCGATCGTGCACAACCAGCCGCGCGTCCTGAACCTCCGCGAGCTGATCGATCACTTCATCGAGCACCGTCACGAGGTCATCGTCCGGAGGACCCGGTTCGATCTGGAGCGGGCCGAGGAGAGGGCCCACATCCTCGAGGGACTCAAGATCGCCCTCGATCATCTCGACGAGATGATCGCCCTGATCCGGGCGGCCAAGACGCCGGGCGAGGCCAAAGAAGCGATGCGGCTTCGCTTCAAGCTCTCCGACGTGCAGGCCCAGGCGATTCTCGATCTGCGGCTGCAGAAGCTCACCGGCCTGGAGCGTCAGAAGGTCCTCGACGAGTACGCCGAGACCCTGAAGCTCATTGCCCGCCTGAAGGAGATCCTGGGGAACGATCGGCTGGTCAAGGAGCTGATCATCGAGGAGCTCCAGGAGATTCGGAAGACCTTCGGAGACGGCCGGAGAACCCAGATCATCGATCGGGTCGACGAAATCTCGGTCGAGGAGCTCATCGCCGAGGAGGAGATGGTGGTGACCCTCACCCACTCGGGGTACATCAAGCGAAGCCCGCTGGTCGTGTACCGTTCCCAGCAGCGCGGCGGCAAGGGGCGGATCGGCATGACCGTCCGGGACGAAGACTTCGTCGAGCACCTTTTCATCGCCTCAACCCACGACTATTTCCTGATTTTCACGAACAAGGGGCGGGTGCACTGGCTGAAGGTCCACGAGATCCCCCAGATCGGCGTCGCGGCCAAGGGCAAGGCCCTGGTCAACTTCATCGGAATGTCGGAAGGGGAGAAGATGGCGGCGCTCATCGCCACGAAGAACTTCCCCGACGACCGCTACGTAGTGCTGACGACCACGCGGGGGACGGTGAAGAAGACCGCCCTGTCGGCCTTCTCCCATCCCCGCTCCGGCGGAATCATCGCCCTGTCGATCGACGAGGGGGACTCGCTCCTGGACGCCAAGATCACCGACGGCAAGGCGGATCTCTTCCTGGCCAGCAACCACGGGAAGGCGATCCGCTTCCCGGAGACGGAAGTCCGCCCCATGGGCCGCGGCGCGTACGGCGTCCGCGGGATGTTGCTCCGGGAAGGGGACTTCCTGGTGGAGATGGACGCCATCCGCGGAGTCGGGTACGTCTTGACGGTGACCGAGAAGGGCCTGGGAAAGCGGACCCCGGTCAGCGAATACCGGGTCCAGGGACGGGGCGGCATGGGAATCATCAACATCCGGACGATTCCCAAGGGAGGCAGCGTCATCGCCGTGAGCGTCGTGACCGACGACGACCAGATCATGGTGGTGACGCAATTCGGGATGATGATTCGGATGGCGGTGAGCGGCATCAGCGTCCATGGGCGGGACACTCAGGGAGTGCGCATCATCCACCTGGACGAGGGCGATTCCGTCGTGGCCGTCGCCAAGGTGGTGGAAAAGGAAGCGGAATAGTCCCGGCAGCCCGGGACGGGAGTGAACCATGAAATTCTTCATCGATTCGGCAAACATTCAGGAGATTCGGAAAGCGGCGAGCTGGGGAATCCTCGACGGGGTGACCACGAACCCCTCGCTGGTGGCCAAGGAAGGACGCGATTTCACCGAGATTCTCCGGGAAATCTGCTCGGTCGTGGCGGGGCCGGTCAGCGCCGAGGTGGTTAGCACGACCACCGAGGAAATGGTGAAGGAGGGACGGGAGCTTTCCCGGGTCGCCAAGAACATCACCGTCAAGATCCCCTGCATCCCCGACGGCATCCCCGCGATCAAGACGCTGTCGGGCGAGGGCATCGCCGTGAACGTGACGCTGATCTTCTCGGCGCCTCAGGCGCTGATCGCGGCCAAGGCGGGGGCCACGTTCGTGAGCCCCTTCGTGGGCCGCCTGGACGACATCAGCTCGGTGGGCATGGACCTGGTGCGGCAGATCCGGACGATCTTCGTCAATTACCGGTTCCCCACGCAGGTCCTGGCCGCGAGCATCCGGAATCCGCTCCATGTCGTGGACGCGGCGATGGCGGGAGCCGACATCGCGACGATGCCCTTCGCGGTGATCGAGGCGCTGCTGAGACATCCTCTCACCGACAGCGGCCTGAAGCGGTTCCTGGAGGATTGGCAGAAGCTGCCGCGGCCGTCTCGCAAGGGCTGAACGCCTCGTCCGGGCCACGGCTCCGGCCGCGGCGCCCGTCCCTTCCCGTCGGGGGATCCCGATGTCCTCCCACCGTATCGACGAGTTGCGCCGCCGCGACCGCGAGGCCGAAGCGGGCGGCGGCGAAGAGCGTACCGCCCGCCAGCACCGGGAGGGGAAGCTCACGGCCCGGGAGCGGGTCGACCTTCTCGTGGATCCGGGCAGCTTCGAGGAATTCGACAAGTTCGTCACGCACCGCTGCCTCGACTTCGGGATGGAGAAGACGCTCGTTCCCGGAGACGGCGTGGTCACCGGCCACGGGCTCGTCGACGGCCGGCCGATCCTCCTGTTCGCCCAGGACTTCACGGTGTTCGGAGGATCGCTTTCGGAGACCTACGCCGCCAAGATCTGCAAGATCATGGACCTGGCGATGCGGGTGGGAGCGCCGATCGTCGGGCTGAACGACTCGGGAGGGGCGCGCATCCAGGAAGGAGTCGTCAGCCTGGCCGGCTATGCCGACATCTTCCTGAGGAACACCCTGGCGTCGGGGGTGGTGCCGCAGATTTCGGCTATCATGGGCCCCTGCGCGGGGGGCGCGGTCTATTCTCCGGCCATCACCGATTTCAACGTGATGGTGGAGAAAACCTCCTACATGTTCATCACCGGCCCGGACGTGATTCGCACGGTCACGCACGAAGACGTCACGAAGGAGAAGCTGGGAGGCGCGGCGACGCACAACGAAGTGAGCGGAGTGGCTCATTTCGCGGCGCCGGACGATCAGGCCTGTCTGGCGCTCATCCGGGACCTGCTGGGGTATCTCCCTTCCAACAACATGGCGGACGCTCCCTACCGGGAAACCGGCGACGATCCGCTCCGGGAGGACCCCGAGCTGGATCACATGGTCCCCGAAAACCCCAACCAGCCCTACGACATGAAGGGCCTGATCCAGCGCGTCGTGGACGGGGGGCAGCTCCTCGAGGTGCACGCCCGGTTCGCCCGCAACCTGATCGTTGGGTTCGGCCGCCTCGGCGGCCGGGTGGTCGGGATCGTGGCGAACCAGCCGGCGGTCCTCGCCGGAACACTGGACATCGACGCCTCGGTGAAGGGGGCGCGCTTCGTCCGTTTCTGCGACGCGTTCAACAGCCCTCTCGTCGTCTTCGAGGACGTTCCCGGTTTTCTTCCCGGCACGGCCCAGGAGTTCGGAGGAATCATCCGGCACGGGGCCAAGCTGCTCTATGCCTTCGCGGAGGCGACTGTGCCCAAGATCACGGTCATCACCCGCAAGTCATACGGCGGGGCCTATTGCGTCATGGCCAGCAAGCACATTCGAACCGACCTCAACCTCGCCTTTCCCACCGCCGAGATCGCGGTGATGGGGCCCGAGGGGGCGGTCAACATCATCTATCGCCGCGAGCTGGAGGCCTCGAAAGAGGCTGAGAAGTTCCGGCGCGAGAAGATCGAGGAGTTCCGGGAGAAGTTCGCCAATCCGTACGTGGCCGCCCAGCGAGGCTTCGTGGATGAAGTCATCGAGCCGCGGCTCACCCGCCGGAAGCTGATTCGCGGGCTGGCCCTGCTCGGCACGAAACGGGAACAGGGTCCGCCACGCAAGCACGGCAATATCCCTCTCTGATGGCCCGCGCGCCCCGGCCTCCCGCTTCGCAATCCCCGATGTTCCGCAAGATCCTCATCGCCAATCGCGGCGAGATCGCGGTGCGGGTCATTCGAACCTGCCGGCGCCTGGGAATCTCGCCCGTCGCGGTCTTCTCCGAGGCCGACCGTCACGCCTTGCACGTCCGGATGGCGGACGCGGCCCTGGCGATCGGTCCGGCGCCGGCCGCGCGCAGCTACTTGAACATCGAGGCCGTCCTGTCGGCCGCGCGGCAGTCGGGGGCCGAGGCCATCCATCCCGGTTACGGATTCCTGGCCGAGAATCCCGAATTCGCCCGGGCGTGCAGCGATGCGGGAATCGTCTTCATCGGCCCGGACGCGTCGGCGATGCGAAAGCTCGGGAACAAGGTCGCGGCCCGGAAGCGGATGGCCGCCGCCGGCGTTCCGGTGGTCCCCGGACTGTCAGGATCCCGGCTGACGGTGTCACGGATCCGGGACTGGGCGAAGCGCGCGGGCTACCCCGTCCTTCTCAAGGCGGCTGCCGGCGGCGGAGGACGCGGCATGCGGATCGTGCGCTCGCCGGAGGAGCTGGCCGATGCTTTCGCCGCCGCGCGGAGCGAGGCGTTGAGCGCCTTCGGCGACGGCACGGTGTTCGCGGAGCGTTACCTCGAGGAATCGCGTCACATCGAGGTCCAGGTGCTGATGGATCGGCAGGGAAGGGGAGTCTCGCTGGGGGAGCGCGAATGCTCGATCCAGCGCCGCCACCAGAAGCTGGTGGAGGAAACCCCCTCGCCCGTCGTCGACGAGAGGATCCGCCGCCGCCTCGGCTCGTACGCGCTAAAGGCCTGCCGGGCCGCCCGGTACCTGAACGCGGGAACGGTGGAATTCATCCGCGACGCCCGGGGCCGGTTCTACTTCCTGGAAATCAACGCCCGCCTCCAGGTGGAGCATCCCATCACGGAGGCGGTCACCGGCGTGGATCTCGTCGAATCACAGATTCGCATCGCCGCCGGCGCGCCGCTGGATCTCCCGTCCCGGCCCCTCCGGCCGCGGGGCTGGGCGCTCGAATGCCGGATTCAAGCGGAGGACCCGGCCCAGGACTTCCGTCCCTCGCCGGGGAAGATCCTGCTCTACCGACCTTCCTCGGGACCGGGGGTCCGCGTGGACAGCGGCGTGACCGAGGGTGACGAAGTCTCGCTCCACTATGACTCCCTGCTCGCGAAACTGATCGCCTCGGGCCGGAACCGGGAGGAAGCGATCGGCAGGATGGCGCAAGCTCTCTCGGAGTTTCGGATCGCCGGGATCCCCACCACGCTCGCTTTTCATCGCCGGGTCATGGGCGATCCGGCCTTCCGGACGGGCGGGATCGATACAGGATATGTCCGTAGGCTTCTGGCCCAACCCGAGCGGGAGCCTGAAGCCGAGGCCCAAGCCGCCGCCCTGGTCGCGGCGGCGCATCTTCGGACGACCGCCGCGGGCAGGCGCTCGCTCGAGGCAGCTGCCGCGCCGGATTTCCGCCTTCGGGCGGGCCGTGGCACGGGCTGGGAAAGGGGTTTTCCGCGGGATCCCTGGAGATTGGGATGAAACTGGAGGCGACCCTCGGCGGCAGGCGCCGGAGCCTCGAGCTTCGCTCTGTGGGATCCGGCTACGAAGGGCGGCTGGACGGCCGGTCCCTCGAAGCGGAGATTCTCGAAAGCCACGGACGTCTCCTGACGGTGCGGGTGGGAAGCCGGGTCTTCGAGATCAGCTGGTGGCGCGAGGGAGGGGCGTGCCACATGGACCTGGGAGGACCGCCCGTCACGGTCGAGTTCCTCGAACCCCACGAGCGCGCGGCGGCCCGCCAAGGCGCGCCGGAGGAGAGGGCGAAGAGGGAGATTCGAGCGGCCATGCCCGGGAAGGTCGTCGCCGTCAAGGTCAAGCAAGGAGAGGAGGTCCGCCAGGGTCAGGGGCTCGTGGTCGTCGAAGCGATGAAGATGGAGAACGAAGTCCCTTCTCCCAAGACGGGCAAAGTGACCGCGCTCGAAGTGGTGCCCGGCCAGACGATCGAGAAGGGGGCGCTCCTCCTTTCGATCGAGTGACCCTCCGGCGCCTCGCGGAAAAGAAAAGGGCGGCCGTAGCCGCCCTTTCCATTGCCGATTCTCGGAGCGCCTATTTGATGGCGCCGGCGAGCTCCTTGCCGGGACGGAACCGAGCCACCCGGCGCGCCTTGATCTGAATCTCTTCTCCGGTCTGCGGGTTGCGGCCGACCCGAGCCTTGCGCTTCGACACCGAGAAAGTGCCGAATCCGACGAGAGCCACCCTCTCGCCCTTCTTCAGAGACTTCGTCACACCGTCCACCAATGAGTCCAGGGTCTTTCCGGCCGCCGTCTTGCTGATGCGCGCGTCTTTGGCAATCTTCTCGATCAGGTCAGCCTTGTTCATCAGGATCCTCCAACGAATCGTTATAGGAAGCCGCGGAACGGCCTGTAAATACCATCAGGTTCGCGCTCTGTCAAGAGGAATTTCAAGAGCAGCGCGGCTTCCGGAGAAACGGTGGCGGCGAACGCGGGTCCGACGACCGGTTCGATGGTCCCAAGACACCGGACGGCCGCCAGGGATGCGGTCGGGCTCAGCGCGGCCAGCGCGCGTCGGCCAGGATGGCCAGGAAGAAGAATATGCTGACGTAGCCGTTCACAGTGAAGAAAGCGCGATTGACTCGTGACAAGTCGTTCGGTTTCACCAAAGTGTGCTCGTACGCCAGCAAAGCGCCCGTCATGAGCACTCCGAACAGGTAGATGATCCCCAGGTGAAGAAGGGATCCCACGCGAAGGAGCGTGACGATCATCGCAAAGTGGGCGAAACGCGAGAGCCAGAGCGCGCGCCGGATCCCCCAGCGCCCCGGAATGGAATGGAGGCCCGCCCTCCGATCGAACTCGACGTCCTGACACGCATAAATGATGTCGAATCCGGCGGTCCAGAGCAGGACGGCCAGGCCCAGCAGCAAGGGAGCCGCCTGAATGTCGCCGCGGACGGCGATCCACGCCCCGAGCGGGGCGCATCCCAGACTCGCCCCCAGAAGAAGGTGCGAGGCCCACGTGAAGCGCTTCGCGTAGGAGTAGAGGAGAATCATCGCCAGGACGGGAAAGGAGAGCGAGAAGGCGAGGCGGTTCAGGCGGGCGGCCGAAAACACGAAAAGCAGCGACGCCATCGACAGGAAGAGCCAGGCGAAGCGGCGGGTGAGCGCGCCGGTCACCAGGGGGCGTCCGCGCGTCCTCGGGTTCCGCGCGTCGTAGGGCTGATCGACCAGCCGGTTGAAGGTCATGGCGGCGCTGCGGGCGCCCACCATGGCCAGCAAGATCCATCCGAGCTCCTCCAGGGACGGGATCCCTTTTTGCGCCAGCACCGCCCCGGCGAAGGCGAAGGGAAGCGCGAACACGGTGTGCTCGAACTGGATCATCCGCAGGGTTTCCCGGAAATGCCGGGAGGCGCCTTGGAGGACGGCCGGGAAGCCTGAGGTCAAGCTCCCCACCGCTTGCCGAGAGAATGCTCGAGACCGAGGAGATCGAGGATGCGCGCCGTGAACTGCTCGACAATCGACTTCACGTCGGCGGGAAGAGTGTAGAAAGAGGGAGTCAATGGAAACACCACGGCCCCCGCTTCGGAGAGGGCCAGCAAGTTCCGTAGGTGGATGCCGTTGAGGGGCGTCTCGCGCACGGCAAGGATCAAGGGCCGGCGCTCTTTCAGCGTGACGTCGGCGGCGCGATGGATCAAGTTGGCGGTCGCGCCGCTGGCGATCGCTCCCAAGGTTCCCGCGCTGCAGGGAATGACGACCATTCCCCGGACCGGGTACGTCCCGCTGGATATAGGGGCGGCCATGTTGTCGGGCGAATGGAAAACGACGCGCGGGGACGGATCTCCCGCCAGCGCTCGCCGCAAGTCGGCTTCGCCCGTTCCGTCCACCTTCAGCTCGGCCCGAATCGTTTGGGCGGCGAAGCGGGACATCACGACGTGGAGCCGCTTCACGGCGGGCAGGCTGGCCATCGCGCGGATTAGATCCTGGGCACAAAGGGCTCCCGAGGCCCCGGTGACGCCGATCACGTACTCGGCCATCATGTTGCCTGGGGCTGGATTGCCAGGTAGCGCGCCAGGGCGGCTCGATCCTGCTGCTCCATCCGGGAGAAAAAGAGAGCCATCTCGAACGAGCCCGCTCCCGAATCGGGGGAAGGGGGATCGACACGCACCACCACCGCTTCCGCCTTGACGGGCCGCGGCCTCGATTCGACCCCGGCTTCCGGGGGAAGGTGCAGCGTGACCTCCACGCGAGTCATCAGCGGCATGAAACGGCCGGTGATGACGTGGGCCCCTCCCAGGCTGAGATTGGTGGTCGCCATCTCGACCGAACCGGTCTCGAAGAAGGATCGAAGCGTGAGGCGATCATGAACCCGAGGATGGCGCCGCTTTTCCTCAGAACCGATCATGGTGGGGACTCCGGCTGAATGGAATTTTCGGCCCTCTCGATGGGAAGGTCGCCAGGACGGCGCAATGGCAGGAGCGGAGTTTAGGAGATGCCGTTCCACCTTGTCAAGGAAGGTTCCGGGGGGCCGAGGATCGCCATGCTATAATCCGCGCCCTCGGAGAAAGCGTGGAAAAGAAGAGGATACGGGCCCTCCTTCAAGCGCTCCGCCAGGGCGATCTGAGCGTCGAGGAAGCGCTCCGGCGGCTCCATTTCCTGCCTTTCGAGGATCTCGGGTTCGCGAAGGTCGATCATCACCGCCAGCTACGGCGCGGGTTTCCCGAGGTCATCTTCGGCCAGGGAAAGTCTCCGAAGCAGATTCTCGCCATCATCCGCAGCCTGCGGGCCGACGGAGCGCCGGTGATGGTCACGCGCCTCCCCCCACGTGCCTCCCGGCAGATCCGTGCTTCCTTTCCGCGCGCCGTCTACCATCGTGACGCGCGAACCCTCGTCCTGCTTCCACGAGGGTGGAAAGCGGGAACGCGGCGCGGCATCGCCGTCCTCGCGGCGGGCACTTCCGACGTTCCGGTGGCCGAAGAGGCGGCGATCACCGCCGAATTGATGGGCAACCGGGTCGAAAGGGTCTATGACGTGGGGGTCGCGGGATTGCACCGGCTCCTGGCCCATCAAGAGATTCTACATTCGGCCAAGGTATTGATCGTGGTGGCCGGAATGGAGGGGGCTCTCCCGAGCGTCGTCGCCGGCCTGGTGGAGGCTCCGGTTATTGCCGTGCCGACCAGTATCGGCTATGGTGCCAGCTTCGGCGGTCTGACGGCGCTTCTCAGCATGCTGAACTCGTGCGCCGGGGGGGTAGTATCCGTCAACATAGATAATGGATTTGGCGCCGGATTCTCGGCCGGACTGATAAATCGCGCCGGCTACCCTCCGGAGGGCGACTAGACCCCAGGCTTCCTCCCCAAACCATTCCAAAATCTTGACATGTCGCTTCCGTGATATTTGAAACCCGTTTCTTGACAAAAGTTAAGGCCGGGCATATATTTATGACGTATTGGACCGTAGCCACCATGAGTTCGGGAACCGCACCTTCTTCCGCAACTCGGATAGAGTAACCCCACAGTCGGCTCGACAATACTGCCCTGTTCCGTCCGCTCAAGGGCCAGTCAGGCGGCCCTTCCGGGCGGAGAAGGCAATCCTATAGAGAAGGGGGGTAGGCATGGATGCCCTTGGTTAGGGTGAGGGAGGACGAATCCCTCGAGAACGCATTGAGGCGTTTCAAGAGAAAGTGCGAGAAATCGGGCATTCTTTCGGAAGTCAAAAAGCGCCAGCATTACCTTAAGCCCAGCCAGAAGCGCAAGATCAAGGCTCTCGCGGCCCGCAAGAAGGCGCTGAAGCGGCTCGCTCAGGAACGGCGTTACAACGATTAGTCCCCCGGACCTCCGGCGGGTTTATGCACTCGCGGCGAGGGCCGGATCGGCAGCGGATTCCCCGGGGAGTTTACGCGATGACTCCCAGATCCGATGGTGATTTTCTGGAAACGGTCCGCGCCAGCGCGGACATCCGGGAGATCATCTCCGGCTGCGTGCAGCTCAAGAAGATTGGAGGGCGTTACCGCGGTCTGTGTCCGTTCCATTCGGAAAAGACTCCGTCGTTCCACGTCGACCCGGGCAAGCAGCTCTTCTACTGTTTCGGGTGCGGCACCGGCGGCGACGTATTCAAGTTCCTGATGCTCTTTGAAAAAGTCGACTTTCCGGAAGCGCTGCGAATCCTGGCGCGCCGCTATGGGATTCCGGAGCCCGAGCGAAACGCCGCGGGCTACTCGGAAAGACAGGCGCTTCTGAAGCTCCTCCGCGCGGCTCTCGAGTTCTTTAGGGAGAACCTCCGGAAAGGCTCGGGGGCCGACGCGGCGCGGCGCTACGCGAAGGAGCGGGGCCTCTCGGCGGAGACGATCGACAGCTTTCAGGTCGGATTCGCTCCCGCGAGATGGGACGGCCTGAAAGCCCATCTCCTGAAGGCCGGATTTCCGGAGCGCCAGTTGCTCGCCGCGGGCGTGCTCGTCAAAGCGGAGAATTCGGACCGCACCTACGATCGTTTCCGGAACCGGCTGATCTTTCCGATTCATTCCCTTCGGGAGGAGTGCCTCGGGTTCGGAGGCAGGATCCTTGGGGAAGGAGAGCCGAAGTATCTCAACTCGCCGGAGACCCCTCTTTTCCACAAGGGGGAGGTGCTCTATGGCCTGAATCGGACCGCGGAGGAAATCCGGAAGCGGGAAGAAGCGATCCTGGTGGAGGGCTATCTCGATTTTCTCAGTCTCTATCAGTCGGGGTTCCGAAACCTGGCGGCCGTGCTGGGCACCGGTTTTTCGGCCAACCACGCCCGGCTTCTCGGGCGTTTCGCGCGCCGGGCGATCGTCAATTTCGATCCCGATTCCGCGGGACAAGCCGCCACGCGCCGAAGCCTCGACGTTCTTCTGGAGTCGGGATTCGAAGTCCGGGTGCTGCGGCTCCCCGGCGGAAAGGATCCCGATCGGTTCGTGCGCGAGGAAGGGGCGGAGGCGTACCGGCGTCTGTCTGAGAATGCTCCGTCCTACCTCGAGTACCTGGCGCACGAGGCGGCGGGAAAAGTCGATTTGAGCTCGGCCGCTGGAAAGATCGAGGCGTTGAATCTGGTTCTTCCTTATGTGGCCCGGCTGGAGAACGCCGTGGCCAGGTCCGAACAGGTGAAACTCCTTTCGAGCCTATTTCGTATCCAGGACGCGATCGTTCTCCAGGAATTGAAGTCGACGGTCGCCGGCCGGAAAACGAATCTGAAATCGATTCCTCTGGAAGGGACAATTGGAGCCTCTTCCGGAAGCCCCGCGGCCCGGCTCGTCCGGATCTTGATTGACGAGCCCGAGGCCCGGCGGACGCTCCTCCCCGTCCTGAGGGACGAGGACCTCGAAGGAAGCGAAGTCGAGAGGATCTGGCACGTTGTCCGGGACTTGGCCCGATCGGGCGCGGAAATCAGCTATCCACGGATCGGCTCGCTCCTGCCCGACCCCGCGGATCAGGCGTTTCTGGTGAAGCTGGCAGCCCTTCCGGGCCCCGCTCTGAGCGTTGGCGACGGGGAAGAATGCCTCAAGAGTCTTCGCCGGCGGCCCCTGGCACGAAGGATGCAGGCTTTACAGGAGCGGTTGGAGCAGGCGCCCGCGGGTTCGAACGTTGACGATCTGCTCCGGAAGAAGATGGATCTGAGAAGGGAAATGCGAGCGTTGAAGAACCCTCCGGCCCCCTGAGCCGGTCGTCGCGTTCCCAGGACCACCGGCCTTTGAGCCGGTGCCACAGCAAGGAGGCCCTGAGTGGGCATCGAAGACAAGTACGAAGAAGTAAGACACCTCATCAGCATCGGCCGGGAGAAGGGGTATCTCGTCTACGACGAGGTCAACGACATCCTGCCGGAGGAGGTCAACTCCCCGGAGGAGATCGACGACATCTTCCTTCTTTTCGACCAGCTCGGCATCGAGGTGGTCGATTCGGAGAACGCTCTCAAGCGGAAAGACGAGAAGATCGAGAAGGAGGTCGAGCCGGAAGGGGAGCCCGCCAAATTCGAGCTCACCCCCGGAATCCTCGACAAGACCAACGATCCGGTGCGAATGTATCTGCGCGAGATGGGCACGGTCCCGCTGCTGACGCGGGAGGGCGAGGTGGAGATCGCCCGGCGAATCGAGCGCGGCGAGAAGAAGATCGTTAAGGCGCTGTCGCGCAGCAGATACGTCATCAACGAGCTGATGAAGTACGGCAAGCAGATTCGCGCCCGCGACATCCGTCTCAACGAGGTGGTGGCGGTAGTTATCGAGGAAGGGATGGAGGAGAACACGGAGATTGGGCGCAAGCGCGCCCTGGACGCCCTCTCCAAGATCGCCCGTCTGCACACGCGTCTCCAGAAAGTGGAGAAGCACCTGGAGCGGCTGACCGAAGGGTCGCGGACGCATCATGACGAGATGCGGAACCTGAATCGCCTGCGCGTCTTGGTGGCCCAGCAGATCAAGGGGCTCGATCTCTCCAACAACCGCGTGATGGAGCTGTCCCGGAACATCAAGAACGCCGCCGAGCGGGTGCGCGGCCTGGAAGACGATATCAAGAGCTACCGGCGGCGTCTCAAGCTCTCCAAGCTCTCACGCGTCCGCAAGGAGCTGCGGGAGAAGATCCTCGCCGCGGAGACTGAGATCCGCGCGACGGAGACCGCGATGGAGACCTCCGCGGAGGAGCTGCGGCAGACCGCGGACTTCATCATTCTGGGTGAGCGCGAGGCGGAAAAGGCCAAGAGCGAGCTCGTGGAGGCGAACCTCCGCCTGGTGGTCTCGATCGCCAAGAAGTACACGAACCGCGGCCTGCAATTCCTGGACCTCATCCAGGAAGGGAACATCGGCCTGATGAAGGCGGTGGACAAGTTCGAATACCGGCGCGGCTACAAGTTCTCCACCTACGCGACCTGGTGGATCCGGCAGGCGATCACCCGGGCGATCGCCGACCAGGCCCGGACGATCCGTATCCCCGTGCACATGATCGAGACGATCAACAAGCTGATTCGCACGTCCCGCAGCCTCGTCCAGGAAATCGGGCGCGAGCCCACTCCCGAGGAGATTGCGAAGAAGATGGGGATTCCCGTGGCGAAGGTCCGCAAGGTCCTCAAGATCGCCCAGGAGCCGATCTCGCTGGAGACCCCGATCGGCGAGGAGGAGGACTCCCATCTCGGCGATTTCATCGAGGATCGGGCCGTCGTCTCGCCGGTGGACGCGGTGATCAACATCAACCTGAAGGAGCAGACGCAGCGGGTCCTGAAGACGCTGTCGCCGCGCGAGGAGATGGTCCTCAAGATGCGCTTCGGGGTGGGGGACGGGAGCGAGCACACCCTGGAGGAAGTCGGGCAGTCCTTCGCGGTGACCCGCGAGCGCATCCGGCAAATCGAATCGAAGGCCCTGCGGAAGCTCCGCCATCCTTCCCGCAGCCAGAAGCTGCGCGCCTTCCTCGAGAACTCCGGATTGTAATCGGGCGTCTTCGGAAGTACGATCGGGCCGGCCTTCGGGCCGGCCCTTTTTGCTTCAGGCGCCGACCGGCGCGCGAGGATCCTCCCGGGTGTTCCGCTGGCTCTTCCAATTCGCGCTGATTCTCCTGCTCTCAGTGTGGGTCGGAAGCATCGTCTTCTTCTCGGCGGTGGTCGCACCGGCCGTCTTCCAAAAGCTCGATCCCGCCCAGGCTCCGCGGTTCCTCGCCGACTTGTTTCCCCGCTACTACTTCACCGGCACGCTCTGCGGCTCGGCGGCGCTGGTGCTCCTCCTGCCGCTGCTTCTCTTCGACTCCGGCTCCCGCGGAGTCCGGCTCGTCCAAATGCTGCTGGTCGGGTCGATGCTGGCGGGTAACCTCTACGCGGGGGGAATCCTGCAAGGGACGATCCACCGGCTCGGAGAAGAGAGGAGGACCGCTCCCACTTCCGCCGCACGGGCGGAGGCGAAGCTGCGCTTCGATCGATTGCATCGCCGGAGCGTGACGCTGAATCTGAGCGTCCTGGGGCTGGGGGTGGCGGCGCTCGGAACGACGGCGACCCGCTCGCGGAAACCGGCCTAGCGGAGGTTCCCGCGGCGCACGACGGCCCTACTTGCCGAGACCGGAAATCCGGCGGCAAGCCTCCTTCAGCACGGAATCCTCTTTCGCGAAACAGAGCCGGACCTGGGTCCGGCCGTCGGCCGGCTCGGCGTAGAACGAGCTTCCCGGCACCGTCGCCACGCCGGCCCGGGAGAGGAGCAGGCTCGAGGCCTCGCGGTCGTCGGCGGCACCGAGATCCGACACGTCCGCGAGCAGATAGTAGGCGCCCTGCGGCGGCAGCGGACGGATTCCGGCCTCGTCGCACGCCGCGCTGATCCACGCGAGCTTGAGCGAGTAACCCTCCCGCAGGCCGTCGTAGTAGGACTGCGGCAGATCGAACGCCGTCACGAGGGCGTGTTGGAACGGTGTGGGGGCGCAGATGTAGAGGAGGTCGTTGAGCAGTCCGATTTTCTCCATCAAGGCGGCGTGACCGACCGCGTAGCCCAGCCGCCATCCGGTCATGTTGTAGGTTTTCGAGAAGCCGGACAACGTCACCGTCCGATCCTCCATTCCAGGCAGCGACCCCAGGCTCACGTGCAGGTGCTCCCCGTAGAGAATGTACTCGTAGATCTCGTCGGTGATTCCCAAGACGCCATGCTTTTCGCACAGCGACGCGATCGCCGAGAGCTCTTCCCGCGAAAAGACCTTGCCGCACGGGTTCGAAGGGGTGTTGACGACGACCGCGCGGGTCCGGGAGCCGAAGGCCGACGCAAGCTCCGCCGGATCGAAATGCCAATCGGGAGGATGGAGCGTGACGAAGCGCAGCGACGCGCCGCAGAGCTTCAGGATGTTCGAGTGATAGCCGTAAAAAGGGGAAAACAGGATCACTTCGTCGCCCGGATCGATCCACGCCAGGGCCGCCGCCACGAACCCCCCCGTCGATCCGACGGTGACGACCACCTCCCGATCGGGGTCGCACCGGATCTGGTTGTAGGAAGCCATCTTCCGGGAAATCCTTTCCCGGAGCGGGTCGATTCCCTCGAATTTCGAATAGATGCTCCGGTCGGCGCGGATCGCCGACACCGCCGCTTCCTTGATCAGATCGGGCGCCGGCTGATCGCAAATCCCCTGTCCGAGGTTGATCCCGCCGGCGCGCTCGCATTCCCGGGACATCCGCCGGATGTCGGATTGAACGAGTCCCAGGATCCTCGCGGCGAAGGCCGCCTTCGCGGAAATCCCCGTTTCACTCATTGCGCCTCCCGCAGCGCCTTGATGATTTCGCGGCAGAACGCGGGAAGATCGTCAGGCTTGCGGGAGGTGATCAAATGGCCGTCCCGCACCACCTCCTGATCGACGAACTCGGCTCCGGCGTGGATCAGGTCGTCCCGGATGGCCTGATAGGAGGTGAGTCGCTTCCCCCGGACCACGCCGGCCGAGGCCAGGACCCAGCCCCCGTGACAGATGGAAGCCACGACCCGCTTTTTTTCGAACAGATCCTTGACCAGCCGCAGGACGCCGCGATCCTGCCGCAGGCGATCGGGAGCCCACCCACCGGGGATGACGACCCCGAGGAAATCGTCGCTCCGGACCTCGGATGCCGCCGCTTGCGCCTTGAGGGGATAACCGTGCTTCGACTTGTATTCGATCGCCGAGGGACCGACCGTCACCGTCTCGTACCCCTCTTCCCGGAGCCGATAAAGGGGAACCCAAACTTCCATGTCCTGGTAGTCGTTCTCCACCAGAAGAGCCACTTTGCCCTTGCTCATCGCGCCACCTCCTCGCTGCCTCCCCAGGTCGTACGAAGCAAAAGCTCATGATAGGCCGGATGAGCGTCGCCCGCCAAGAGCTTCATCCGGAAGAACCGGCTAAACGGCCCAGCGCCCGTTGAAAGCGGGCCGCCAGGCGGCGCCCCTCCTCGAAGGAGATCCGGCCGCGGCATCGCTTCGTGGGGAACTCCAGACGACGGTCGCTCTCCAGGTTCCAGTCCCCTCGCGCGTGGCCGGCCAGGATGGCGGCTCCCCGGCCCGTTCCCGCCTCTCCTCTCGGTCCCTTCACCAGCCGCCGCCGGAGGATGGCTCCCTGAAGATCCAGGAGCCAGGCTTGCTCCGCCAGCCCCCCGCCCGCCACGATCCGCCTCGGACGCATCCCCGCCCCCACCATCGCCTGCACGATTTCGCCGACCCGGCAGGCGACTCCCGCCATCGTTCCGGCGGCCAGATCTTCGGCGGTGGTTGCCAGATCGAGATCGAAAATGGCGCCCCGCGCCCGGCTGAGCCAGTGGGGCGCGCCGAGTCCCGCGAAGGCGGGGACGACGCAAGGGAGCCGGTCCGGATTCCTCGGAGCCCCCAGCGAGCCGATCCTTCGGCCCGTCACGTTCTCGATCCACCCGAGCGCCCCGCCGGCGGAGTTCACCGTTCCTTCCACCAGATATCGGGTCTCCTCGAAAGAGCTCCAGGCGACCGAAGTGAGAAGTCCGGATACCCGCCTGGCGCGCCGCCCCGAGTTGAGGACTACGAACGCGCCGGTCCCGTAATTCACCGCGGCTTCCCCTGCCCGCCGGCAGCCGACGCCGAGAAGCGCCGCCTGCTGATCCCCCACGGTGGCTGCGATCCGCAGGCGCCCGCCACGGACGGCGATCTCGCCGGCCGGGAAGGCGCTGGGACGAATCGGAGGAAGAGCGGCGAGGGGGATCCTGAAGAGGTCCAGGAGCTCCGGATCCCATTCCAGCCGGCGGAGGTCCATCAGCAGCGTGCGCGCCGCGTGCGTCGGATCGGTCGACCAGGCCTCTCCGCCGGTCAGACGGAACAGGAGGAAGGCGTCGAGCGTGCCGATTCTTGCGGCGCCCTTCTCGGCCCGGCGGCGCAGCCCGGGAGATCGGTCGAAGATCCACCGGATCTTGCTCGCGGCGTAATGCGGGCTGAGCCTCAGGCCGGTGCGGCGCCGGATGAGCGGGGCGCGAGGGCGCAACGCGGCGCAAATCTCCTCTCCGCGACGGTCCTGCCAGGAAAGCGCGGGGGTCAGCGGACGGCCGGAACGGGGATCCCAGATGACGAAGGTGGAGCGCTGGCAGGCGAGGCCCGCGCCGGCGATGAGGCCGGGATCGACGCCTCGAAGAGCCGCGTCGAGAGCGGCCTGAACCGAACGGAGGATCGATTCGGCGTCGTGCTCGGCCCATCCGGGCCGGCGGAGGATCGTTCCGATGGGCCTAGTGGCGAACCTCTGGATCTTTCCGCGCCGATCCATGAGGCAGACCTTCGTCGCGGTCGAGCCTTGATCGATCCCCAGCCAATAACGAGGCACCGGCGGAGTATACCATCCGGCTCCGCCATGGGACCGGGCGAGCCGGGACGCCATCGGGCGGCCGAACTAAGGGTCGGGTTGGACCCGACGACTGGAAACCGCCGCGGGTCAACCCGCGGCACGGGGATCGAAGCTCGCTCGCCCTGACGTCGTTCTCCTCGGCTAGTAAAGCCGCCGGCCTTCCTTCACGAAGGCTCCAAAGCCCTCCCGGTCACGCGCCGCCCGCGCGATGATTTCGACCGCCTGCTTCAAGTCGTCCATTCCGGTGGCGATCGATATCCGTAGGAAATGGCGCCCCTCGGAGCCGATTTCTCCGAAGGACTTTCGGTCCATGGTCGCCACGTGGTGGCGGAAAAGGAGGAACATCTGGAACAAGGTGGAAGGACTCGTCTTCTCCTGGATGTCGGCCGGCAGCGCCTCGAACGCCGCGATCGCGCCGATCTCCTCGCAGATCCCCGCCACGTTGGGAAAGACGTAGAACGCTCCCGTGGGAAGCTGGCAGGTGATGCCGGGAATGGCGTTCAGACCGCGCACCACCTGGTCGCGCCGCTCCTGGAACGCGGTGACCATCTTGCGGATCTCCGGGGCGCTCTCGGGCGACTCCAGCGCGAGCTTGGCGCCCATCTGGTTGTAGGCGGGAATGCAGGAAAAGTAGTTGATATTGAGGTTCTTGAAGACCGCCGCCTCCTCAGCGGTCGGGAAGACGGCCCAGCCGATGCGGCCGCCGGTCCACGAGTAGGTCTTGGAGGCGCCGGAAGCGATGATGGTCACGCGCTCCATTCCGGGAACCGAGGCGATCGAGTGGTGAGCGCTGCCGTCGAACAGGATGTTCTCGTAGATTTCATCGGAGTAGACGCGGACGTCGCGCTCCGCCTTCCGCAGGATCACCGCCGCGATTTCCTCCAGTTGGGCGTGCGTGGCGATGCCGCCGGTCGGGTTCGAGGGGAAATTGAGGATGATGATCTTCGTGCGCTTGGTGATCAACGGCTCCAACTCGGCGCCGGTGACGCTGAATCCGGTCTTCTCCTCGAGGTGGAGCGGAATGGGGCGGGCTCCGATGTACTGGATGAAAGATTCATAGATCGGAAAGCCGGGACTCGGATAGATGACCTCGTCGCCCGGATTGCAATAAGCCTCCTGGCTCAGCCCGATGGGAGGCTTCCCGCCCGGAAAGACCACCACTCGGTCGGGTCCGACCTGGAGGCCGCGCTTCGCTCCCACGTCCCGGGCCACCGCCTCGCGCAGCGGTAGGATTCCCTGCGGATCGCAGTAATGCGTCAGATCGTTGTCGAGCTGTCTTTTGACTTCCTCGCGGATGTGCCGCGCCAGCGGGAAATCGGGCTCGCCGAGATTGCATCGGATGACGCGGGCCCCGGTGTCCTCGACCTCCTTGATGCAAGGTCCGATCTTGAAGGCGTTCTCCGTGCCGAGCAGATCGACTCGATGCGAGAAGAGGCTCATGGCTCTTGTCTCCTAAGGCGTAGGGAGTCCCTTTTCGCGCAGAATAGCACCTTTTTTTCAGCAACGGCCGTGCCATGGCCGAACGCGACGGATCGACACGAGGGCGGGAAGAGCACTCGCCGGCAGCCTCCGGATACCGGTCGGACGCGCAGAGTTTTCGTGCACGGCGGGGCGCCGCACCGAAATCGTCGCATGGGCGGGCTTTCCGGCGGAGCGTGCCGAGCTGATCTAGACTGTCGCCATGACGACGCTCCGGTTCGGGATCATCGGGATTGGAAACCACGGCCTGAGATATGCCGGGCATCTCCGCCGGGGAGAAGTGGAAGGGGCGGGCCTCGCGGTCGTATGCCGGCGGGACCGGGCCCGCGGAGAAGCGGCGGCGCGCGATCTCGGCGTTTCGTTCTGTGATGATTACCGGAGGGTGCTTGCCGACCGCTCGGTCAATGCCGTGGCGATCGTCGTTCCCTGCAACCTCCATCCCCTTCTCGTGCCCGAGGCCTTGGAGGCCGGGAAGGCGGTGCTGGTGGAGAAGCCGCTGGCCCCCGATCCGGAGGGGGCCCGGCGCATCGTCGAGGCCGCCCGCCGCCACGGGGCGATCGCGATGGTGGCGCAGACCCTGCGCTTCAACGCCGTGATTCGCCTGCTTCGTGAGAGAAAGGAGGCGATCGGCCGCCTGCGGTTCGTCTCGCTCAGCCAGCGCTTCGAGCCCTCGGAGCGCGAATGGCTGGACGATCCGGAAGCCGGCGGCCTGCTGCGGAACACCGGCGTCCATTCCTTCGACTTGCTCCGGCATCTCACCGGCCTCGAGGCGGAGGAGGCGAATTGTCTCTCCTCAAGAGGGCCGGGCAGGAGGATGGAAGACTCGTTCGGGGCGGTTCTCAGGCTGTCGGGGGACCTGCTGGCGACGGTCGACAACGCCCGGACCACGGCGTCCCGCACCGGCAGGGTCGAGCTCGCCGGCGAACGAGGGCAGATCGCGGCCGATCACGTCCATCACTGGCTGGTGGAGATTCACGGGACCGAGAGGCGGGAAATCGCCGTTCCACCCCCCGTGCCCACCGTGCGCGAGTGCCTCGTCGCGTTCACCGCCGCGGTCCGCGGGGAGATTCCGGTCCCGGTGCCTCTCACCGAGGGGCTCCGCGCCGTGGAGATCGTGGAGGCCTGCAGACGATCGGCGGCGACGGGTGTTGCCCGCGCCGTGGAGACGGCTGGCGGCGAGATTTGAGAGATCAGCCCAGGATCCGGATGTCGTCCAGAACCTTGGCGATCGCGGAGGCCTGCGAGGCGAAGGTCTCTTCCGTCCCCAGAAGGCTGAAGGTGTAGAGCTTGTCGTTCGAAAGGTAATAGAAGGTCTTCATCATCCCCGTCCCCCCCTCGCGGCCCCGCGTCTTCATTTCGGCGCGCCGGATGCGCATCTCCCCTTCCTTGAGGACTTCGTCGAGCTGGATGTCGAGCTCGATGCCGGAGACCGGAGGCTGGATCTTGCTGATGAAGATCTCCTCGACGGCGTAGCGGCTCTTCTCGGTGAACGGGTAGGCGGCGAAGTCGAGGATGCTGCCGTTCCGGGGATCCTCGAGGCGGATCTTGTACGCCGGACGGCGCTTCCCCGGCTCCGGAGGAACGGGATCGGTCCAATTCACCACTTTCCAGCCGGCGGGAACGACCATCGAGAAGCCGTAGTTGGCCTCGAAGAAAGGCTGTTCTTTCGCCACCGTCTCGCCGGGAAGCGGGTGACCCAGATGCGGTTTCGGGGCCTGGACGGCCCCCGGCTCGGTCTTGCTCGCCGTCACCGGAGCTTGAGAGGTCGAAGCGGGAGCGGACGGAGCGCGGTTCATCCACCAGTAGGCGCCGGCGCCGGCGGCCCCGACCACCACGACCATCATGAGCAGCTTCTTTCCACCCACGGGATTCTCCTTGTCGATCGGGCGATTCCGGTTATGAACTCGCCGTCCGGATTTGACTCGCGCTGCCCCGGAAAGCTCCCGGCGGCACAACGCGATAACGTAAGTCCGCCGAGGGTCGGACGCAAGGATGATGCGCCCTGGAACGGAGCGGCCAGGAGCGTGTGCTATAATGCGCCAAATCCCGCAGATGCCGGGGTTTGCCGCCACCTGCCGGGCCCATAGCTCAGGTGGTCAGAGCAGCTGACTCATAATCAGTTGGTTCCAGGTTCGAGTCCTGGTGGGCCCACCAAAGAAATGCCCTCGGCCGTAAGGGAGTCCCCTTGGAGCCAAACCTCGAAAGACTGATGCGCCTCCAGGAGGTGTGTCTCGCCATCGAGGAGCAAGCCAAAAAGCTCGCGGCGATGCCGGGGCGCACCCAAGACCTCGAGCAATCGCTCGCCCGGCACCGGGCCGACGTCGCCAAGACCCGGGACGAGCTGGCGGAATCCCAGAAACAGCGCCGCAAGCTGGAAGGCGATCTCCAGGCGGTGGAAGGCCGGATCTCCAAGTACCAGGGGCAGCTCATGGAGGTGAAGACGAACAAGGAGTACACCGCCATGCTGCACGAGATCGAGACCGTCAAGGAGGAGCGCGGCGGAATCGAGACGCACATCCTCCAGGCGATGGACGCGTCGGAAGCCCTGGAAGGCTCGATCCGGCAGAAAGAAGCGGCGCTCAAGCAGGAGGAGCAGCGCGTCTCAGGACTTCTGGCGGCGCTCAAGGAGGAGGAGCGGGCGGCGGCCGATCTCAAGAGCTCTCTCGAGGGACAGCGCTCCGGCATCGAGAAGGAGCTGCCCGCCGATCTGGTCGCCGAGTTCGGCCGGGTGTCACGGGGCCGCGGCGGGCTGGCCGTGGTCGGAGTCCGGGCCGGACTCTGCCAGGGTTGCTCCGTCCGCATTCAACCCCGGGTCTTCCAGCAAATCCGCCGCAACGAGGGGCTGTTGCGTTGCGAGTCGTGCAAGCGCTTCCTTTTCTACGTCGAGGAGAAGCGTGCCGAGCCGCCGCCGGGCGCCTGAGGCCGCGCCTCTCGAGGGGAGGACGAAGAGGTCCTTCGCGGGGCGCATCGACGGAGGCGCGCGGGGCAATCCGGGCCCGGCGGGCATCGGGGTCATCCTGGAAGGGGAGGGGGGCGCCCGGGATGAGTATTACGCCTACCTTGGAACCACGACCAACAACGTGGCTGAATACACGGCGCTGGTGGTCCTCCTCCTGCGCTCCCTCCGCCGCGGAGCGACGGAGTTGACGATCCACTCCGACTCGCAGCTCCTGGTGAAGCAGATCGACGGATCCTACCGGGTCAAGAATCCGAAGCTCCAGCAGCTTCATGCCGCGGCGCGCCGGCTCCTCGGCGAGATTCCGCACGTGGTCCTCCGGCACGTGCCGCGCTCGGAGAACCGGGAGGCCGATCGGCTGGCGAACCGCGCCATGGACGAAAAGAGCTCCTCCGAGCCGCTTCCCGAAGAGGTGAGGAGACTCGTCGGGTCGGGGCAGGAGATGCTTCCCTTTGGAAGCGGGACCTGAGCGATGGAGGGGTTTCGGGAACGGCTCGACTCGATCCGGAGCCGACTGGCGGCGGCCGCCCGGCGCGCCGGACGCCCGCCCGAATCGATCCGTCTCGTGGCGGTGACCAAGACCGTCCCGGCGCCGGCGATCCGGCAGGCGATGCAGGAGGGGTTGACCCTGTTCGGCGAGAATCGGGTTCAGGAAGCGCGAGCCAAGGCGCCGGAATCTCTCCCCGGCGCCGAATGGCACCTGGTGGGGCACCTGCAGCGCAACAAGGCGAAAGAGGCGGTCCGGTTGTTCCGGATGATTCACACCGTCGACTCCGCGGAGCTGCTCGCCGATCTGGATCGACACGCGCAGGGACGGGAGGCGCCTCTCGAAGTGCTGATTCAGGCGAACCTCGCCCGGGAGACGGGGAAGCACGGCGCGCTGGAAGAGGAGATCCCCGCGATCCTGTCGGCCGCCGCCGGAATGCGCGGCCTGAGAGTGGCCGGATTGATGATTCTGCCTCCGTACGACCCCTCTGCCGAGAATTCCCGCCGGCACTTCCGGGCGCTCGCGGAGCTGGCCGGGCGCATCCGCCGGGAAAGCCTTCCGAAGGTCGAGATGCGCGAGCTGTCCATGGGAATGTCTGAGGATTTCGAAGTGGCCGTCGAGGAAGGGGCCACGCTGATTCGCATCGGGCGCGCCCTGTTCGGGGAGCGCGCCGTCCGCGCCGGAAAGGAGAAGGAATGAGGATCACGCCGCTGGACGTTCGGGGACACCGCTTCGCCGTGAAGCTGCGAGGGTACGACCGGGAGGAGGTGCAGTCGTTCCTCAACTTCGTCTCGGAGGAGTTCGAGAAGGTCGTGAACGAGGTCAGCCGTCTGAGGGAGGAGACGGCGCAGCTGAAGTCCTCGCTCGGGGATCTCACGGAGCGGGAGCGGATTCTGAAGGAGACCCTGTTCACGGCGCAGAAGCTCTCGGAGGATATGAAGGAGGAGGCCAAGAAGGAAGGCCGGCTGGTGATCCGGGAAGCGGAGCTGCGCGGCCAGAAAGTCATGGAACATGCGCAAAAAAAGGTCTCGCAGCTCGAGGATTCGATCCGCGGCCTGAAGATGGAGCGCGACGCTTTCGAGCGCAAGCTGCGCGTCCTCCTGGATCAGCACCTCAAGCTCCTGGACATGCACCGTGAGGAGGAGGTCCTCTCCGACAAGCTCACCTTCATCAAGCAGAAGCCGCCCGAGCAGGCGCCGGGAAGCTGAAGGCGCGCGGCATGGTGGAAGCGGATCTGATCCTGGAGCACGCGGCGGAGCTCGCGACTCCGGTGGGATCGGCGCCGGCGACCGGCGCCCTCCAGGGGAAGCTCCGCACCATCGCCGATGCCGCGCTCGCCGTGGCCGCCGGAAACCTCGTCTATGTCGGGCCGTCGGGCGAGCTCGGCTCCCGGGTCCGCCTGCGACGCGGCGGATCCCGTCTCGACGTCTCCGGCAAGACGGTCCTTCCCGGGTTCGTGGATCCGCACACCCACCTCCCCTTCGCCGGATCCCGCGCTACCGAATTCGAGCAGCGCCTTGCCGGGCGCACCTACCGGGAGATCGCCGAAGCCGGAGGCGGGATTCTCAGCACCGTGGAGCAGACGAGACGCGCCGATCCGGCGGAGCTTCGGGACGCCGCGCTCCGGCGCCTGGATCGGATGCTCGCCCTCGGCACCACGACCTGCGAAGCCAAGAGCGGCTATGGGTTGAGCCTGGAGGCGGAGATCAAGCAGCTCCGCGTGCTGCAAAGCCTGGCCGCGGAGCATCCCGTCGAAGTGGTCCCGACTTTCCTGGGCGCCCACACGCTGCCTCCCGAGCGCCGCGCGGCGCGCGAGGATTACGTGCGCGAGGTGGCGGAGGAGATGATCCCGAGGGTGGCGGAGGAGAAGCTGGCGGGCTTCTGCGACGTCTTCTGCGAGCAGATCGCGTTCACCCGGGCGGAGAGCGAGACGATCCTCCGGGCGGGGCGGAAAGCGGGCCTGGTCCCCCGCGTGCACGCCGATCAGCTTTCGTCGATGGGGGCGGCGGAATTGGCGGCGGAATTGGGGGCCGCGTCGGCCGACCACCTGGAGTTCGTGTCGGAGAAGGGGATCGAGGCGCTGGCCCGCGCCGGGGTCACGGCTGTCCTCCTCCCGGGGGCCGCCTTCTTCCTGATGTCCCCGGATCGCCCGCCGGCCCGCCGGCTGATCGAGGCGGGCGTGCCGGTGGCCCTGGCGACCGATCTCAATCCGGGCACCTGCATGACCGAGTCGATGCCTTTCGTCCTGACGCTCGCCTGCCTGACGCTGAAGCTGAGCGCGGCGGAGGCGATCACGGCCGCGACCCTGAATGCCGCCCACTGCCTGGGGCGCGCCGATCGAATCGGCACCCTCGAGGTCGGGAAGCAGGCTGACCTCCAGGTGCTGGACATCCCGGGGCACCATCATCTCGTCTATCACTTCGGCGTCTCCCACACCGACACCGTGATCAAGAAGGGGGAGATCGTCTACCGGAAAAGCCCCGTCCGATGGGCTGTTTCTTGACACCGCCGCCCGGCTGGATCTAGATTCGATGGGTGTCCCGCTTTCTTTGGAACCTGTTTTTCTTCCTAAGAAGAAGGAGAGCTGTAACCATGCTCGTGAATCTCGACCTCAAACAGTTCGTCGACCGCCTCGCCGCCGGCGTGCCGACACCGGGCGGAGGCAGCGCCTCGGCCCTCGCGGGGTGTCTCGCCGCGTCGCTGGGCGCCATGGTCTGCGATCTGACGCTAGGAAAGCCGAAATACGAGTCGGTGCGCGCCGAAATGGAGCGGGCGCGGGCGGCCCTGTCCGGGCTGCGCAAGGACCTGCTGGCGCTGGTCGATCGGGACGCCGAGGCCTACGACGAGGTCGCCCGGGCGATGAAGCTGCCCCGTGAAACCGGCGAGCAGAAGCAGACGCGGCAGGAGGCGCTGGGCAAGGCAAGCCAGTTCGCTACCGAGATTCCGGTCAAGACCGCCGAGAGCTGCCTGGCCGTCCTGGAGCAGATCCGGGTCGTGGCCGAGAAGGGCAACTTGAACGCCGTTTCCGACGCCGGAGTGGCGGCCCACCTCGCCCAGACGGGACTGGCGGGCGCGGCCTTGAACGTCCGGATCAACCTCCCGGGAATTCCTGATCGGGCCCGGGCCGCCCAGATCGAGCAGCGGCTGGAGCGCCTCGAGTCGGACGCGAAGGATCTCCTCGACGAGACGACGGAGAGCGTCGCGCGGCGGATGAAAGGGTAAGGCGGCTCAGAACAGGGGGGAGGAGACTCTCTCGTCGCGGTTCAAGTTGTAGGTGTACAGGGGAGTCACGATCGGGACGGTGTAATTCACGGCGATGTCGAAGCGGGCATTGCTCCGTTCCGTGTGAATCTGCTTCATCTCGACGGGAAGATCGAGCTCACGGGCCTTGCGGAAGACCCGCTGGCGGATCTCCTCGTCGTCGCGCCGCACCGAGGCGAACCGGGCCTCCTCCTCGATGAAATCCTTCAAAGCGTAGGTGTTGATCATCACCGGGACGACCTTGACGCCGGCGTAGATCAACACCGCGATCAACGTCAGGGCGAAGAGCGTCCCCAGTCTCCCTTCACCACGCTCGCGGTCGGTTCGTCGCATCCGCTGCTCCGGTCCGGAAAAAGGCGAGTTTCCCCGCCGCCCGACTCACGTTTGGGAATATAGGCGCGGGGTGACGTGCGGTCAAGCCGGCGGGAAGGCGGCCGGCGGTGAGCCGCCGTCCGCGGCGCATCCTGTTTCAGATCAAGACGTTGGCGTTCTTCCCAGGCCCGAAAGGACTCCGGCCGGTTGCCCCTTCAGTGGACCATCTGGGCGGTGCGCTCCCAGCGGGTCCGGGTGAAACCGGTCGACAGGGAATGCCAGAAGGAGGCGAGAGGCCCGGAGGGAGCGGAGCTGCCGGAGGAAGGCTCGGGAGGGCGCACCGACCAGTAGACCAGAAGGGCTCTTCCCCGGATGTACTCCGCCGGCACGCACCCCCAGTCGCGGCTGTCGCGGCTGTCGTCGCGGTTGTCCCCCATGACGAAATAACAATTCTCCGCAATGGGGATGGGACCCAGGTTGTTCAGCCCTTCCGGGTCGGGCCCGGAAGGGGAGTCGATGAAGCGCACGAAGCTCCTCTCCTCGGGGAGGGAGGAGAAGTCGTCGGCGTTCGACTTCTTGATCTTGGTTTGGCCGTTTTCGATCTTGAGCGTTTCCCCGGGCAGTCCGATGACGCGCTTGACGTAATCCCTTTCCGGCTGGCCGGGGAACTTGAAGATGACGACGTCGTAACGGGCGATGTCTCGGAAGGGGAGGAGCTCCCTCTCGGCCAGGCTCAGGGTGGGGCCATAGGCGAACTTGTTCACCAGGATGTGGTCGCCCACCAGGATGCTCTTGACCATCGACGGAGAAGGGATCTGGAACGCCTGGACGAGGAAGGTGCGCACGAACAGAGCCACGATCACCGCGACGATCGCGGCCTGCAGGTAGTCGTGCACGAAAGAGCGGCGCCCCACTCCTCACTCCAGCTTCAGCAGGGCCAGGAAGGCCTCCTGCGGTATGTCCACCCGGCCGATCTTCTTCATCCGCTTCTTGCCCTCTTTCTGCTTCTCCAGGAGCTTGCGCTTCCGGGTGATGTCTCCGCCGTAGCACTTGGCGAGCACGTTCTTGCGCATGGCCGCCACCGTCTCGCGGGCGATGATCTTGCTGCCGATCGCCGCCTGGATCGCGACCTCGAAGAGCTGGCGTGGAATCACTTCGCGCAGCTTGGCCGCCAGCGCGCGCCCGCGCGGGTAGGCCCGCTCCTTGTGGACGATGAGCGAAAGCGCGTCCACCGGGTCGCCGTTCACCAGGATGTCGAGCTTCACGAGATCGGCCTCCTGCCAGCCCGCGAGATGATAATCCAGGGAAGCGTAGCCGCGGGACATCGTCTTCAGCTTGTCGTAGAAGTCCATCACCACCTCGTTCAGGGGAAGATCGTACGAGATCAGGACGCGCGTGGTGGTGACGTACTTGAGGTCTTTCTGGACGCCCCGGCGCTCCTGGCAGAGGGCCAGGATAGCGCCGACGTAGTCGGGGGGGGTGAGAATCAGCGCGGTGAGGACGGGCTCGTCGTAACGGATGATGCGCGAGGCGGCCGGGAGCTTGGCGGGGTTGCTCACCTCGACCACCTGTCCGTCGGTCGTGGTGATCCGGTAGCGCACCGACGGGGCGGTGGTGATCAGATCGAGCCCGAAGTGACGCTCCAGCCGCTGCTGCACGATCTCCATGTGCAGCAGGCCCAGGAAACCGCAGCGGAACCCGAACCCGAGCGCGTCGGAGGTCTCCGCCTCGACCGAAAAAGAGGAGTCGTTGAGCCGCAGGCGATCCAGGGCGTCCCGCAGGTTCTCGTAGGTCGTCTCGCCGTTCGGGTAGATTCCGGCGAAGACCATGGGCTTCATCTCCTGGAACCCCGGAAACGCCTCCTCGGTCGGGCGGTTGGCGTCCGTGAGCGTGTCGCCGATCTTGGTCTCCCAGGCGTTCTTGATCCCGGCGATTACGAATCCGACCTCCCCGACCGAAAGCTCCTCGGTCGGCTTCAGCTTGGGCGTGAAGACCCCCACTTCCTCCACCTCGTAATCCTTGCCCGTGGCCATGAGCCGGACCTTCATCTTGCGGCGGATCGTCCCGTCCAGCATCCGCACGAGGATGATGACGCCGCGGAACGAGTCGTACCACGAGTCGAAGATGAGGGCCTTCAGCGGCTTCTCCGCCGAGCCCTTGGGGGCGGGCAGCCTGGCCACCAGCGCCTCGAGTATCTCGCGCACTCCGGTCCCTTCCTTGGCCGAGGCCAGGATCGCGCCGCTGCAATCCAGCCCGATGATGTTCTCGATCTGCTCCTTCACCCGCTCCGGCTCGGCGCTGGGAAGATCGATCTTGTTGATGACCGGAATGATCTCCAGGTTGTGCTCGGAGGCCAGGTGGGTGTTCGCCAGCGTCTGCGCCTCGACCCCCTGGGAGGCGTCGACGATCAGCAGCGCCCCTTCGCAGGCGGAGATGCTGCGGGAAACCTCGTAGGAGAAATCGACGTGACCCGGAGTGTCGATGAGGTTCAGGCGGTAGGCGTTGCCGTCTTCCGAGCGGTAGTCGAGGGCCACGGCGTGCGCCTTGATGGTGATGCCGCGCTCCCGCTCCAGATCCATGTCGTCGAGCACCTGAGCCTCCATCTCCCGCTTCTCGAGCGCGCCGGTGATCTCGAGAATCCGATCGGCGAGCGTCGATTTCCCGTGATCGATGTGGGCGATGATACAGAAGTTCCGGATGCGGCTCGGATCCATCGTTCCCGCCCTACAAGGAGAGGTTCGGCTCGGCGTTCAGCGTCAGATCGGAGCGTTCGCCCCGCAGGATCTGCCGGCGTCCGACCGCGGCGATCATCGCCGCGTTGTCGAGCGCCAGGGACGGGCTCACCGCATGGAAGCACCACTTCTCCCGGGAGGCAATCTCCGCCAGACGCTCCCGGAGCAGGCTGTTGCAGGCGACGCCGCCGGCGAGGCACACCGTGGGCACTCTCTCCCGCGCCGCGGTCCGGACCGTGTTCTCCACGAGATAATCGACCGCCGTCTTCTGGAACGACGCCAGGAGGTCCTTCACTTCCGGACCCGGCTCCGGCGCCGGAAAGGAATGCTCCGGAAGCCCCTGTTCCCGCACGTAGCGCAGGACGGCGCTCTTGAGACCGGAGAAGGAAAAGTCGAGAGTGCCGTCGGTCATCCGCGGCCGGCTGAAGCGGACCGCCTCCGGATTTCCGCCCCGGGCGAGGCGATCGATCACCGGGCCCCCCGGATATCCCAGCCCCATCAGCTTGGCCACTTTGTCGAAAGCCTCGCCGGCGGCATCGTCGCGCGTGCGCGCCAGGCCGGTGCACGCGCCGCTCCGATCGAGCCGATACAGGGCGGTATGGCCGCCGGAGGCCACGAGACACAAGGCGGGGAGCGGGAGATCGGGCTTCTCGAGGAAAGGGGACTGCACGTGCCCCTCGAGATGGTTCACGCCGGTGAAGGGAATGCCGCGCACGAAGGCGACCGCTTTGGCGACCGAGATTCCGACCAGGAGCGATCCGACGAGGCCTGGCCCGCGCGTGACGGCCACCCCGTCCATCTGCGCCAAATCCACGGCCGCCGCCCGCAACGCCAGATGGAGGACGGTGTCGATGTTCTCGACGTGGTGGCGGGAAGCCAGCTCCGGGACCACCCCGCCGTATTTCTGGTGCACCTTGACCTGCGACGCGACGACGTTGGAGAGGATGGTGTCGTCGCTCAGCACCGCGGCGGCCGTCTCGTCGCAGGAGGTCTCGATGCCCAGAATGAGCATCAAGGCTTCCCGCCGAACAGGGCCCGCAAGGCCGGGGCGAAAGGAGGCCGGGCCACCCCGGCTTCGGTGATGATGGCGGTCACGTAGCGCGCCGGCGTGACGTCGAAGGCGATGTGACGGGCGGCGGCCGCCTCGGGGGCCACCCGGGCGCCGCCCGCGCGCATGACCTCGTCCGGGTCGCGCTCCTCGATCGGGATATGAGAGCCGTCGGGCAGGGAGAGGTCGACGGTCGACAGCGGCGCCGCCACGTAGAACGGCACGCGGTTCTCCCGCGCCAGAACGGCCAGGGGATAGGTGCCTATCTTGTTGGCCGTGTCGCCGTTCGCGGCGATCCGATCCGCCCCGACGATCGCCAGATCGACCTCGCCGCGCGCCAGGAAGAACCCGGCCGCCGAGTCGGTGATGATGGTCACCGGAATCCCGTCCTGGGCCAGCTCCCAGGCGGTCAGCCGGGATCCCTGGAGGAAGGGACGGGTCTCGTCGGCCAGCACCTGCACGCTCTTCCCCTTTTCCACCGCCGCCCGGATGACTCCCAGCGCGGTGCCGTATCCGGCGGTCGCCAGCGCTCCCGCATTGCAGTGGGTCAGGACGCGGGCGCGCTCCGGGATCAAGCCCTCGCCGTGCGCCCCCATCCGCCGGTTGATCGCGACGTCCTCGTCGCGGATTCGCAGCGCCTCCGCCATCAGCGACTCGACCCTCTCTCCCGGACTCGCGCCGGCGCTCGCCGCGAGCGCCTGCCTCATCCTCTCGATGGCCCAGAAAAGATTCACCGCGGTGGGACGCGTCGCGGCGAACAGCTTCGCGAGCTCCTCCATCCGCCGCGGGAGATCGGCGGTCGCCGTGGCCGCCGGCTCGCGCATGCCGAGAGCGATTCCCATCGCGGCGGCGACTCCGATCGCCGGGGCGCCGCGGATCACCATGCCGCGAATCGCCTCGGCCACCTCCTCGGCGCGCCGGCAGGAGCGATAGACCACTTCCCCGGGAAGGCGGGTCTGGTCCAGCATCACCACCGCCTCGCCATTCCAGTCGATCGTCTTGAACATTCGACGGAACTCCCAGGCATGTGCGGAAGGCTTCGATACTAGAGGAACTTACGCCCCGATTCAACCCTCCCGGCCGCGGCGGGCGCCGGAGGGCCCGGCGGTCCCCGTCCCGCCTTCGGTTGATGGCCCCCATGCGGTATGGTACTTTAGCCGCCTGATCTTTCCGGAAGTCCCGCCGGGTCAGTCCGTTCGCGACGCCGAGGGCTCCTCCCACCGGGGATCGGATGAAGAGGCACGAAGAGTCCAGAGGCGCCCGCCGGAACTCCTCCGGAATCGACATTCAGCCGCTCTACACCGCCGCGGACTGCCGGGGGATCGCTCCGGAGACCGACATCGGCTTCCCGGGGGAGTATCCGTTCACGCGCGGCATCCAACCCGCCATGTACCGGAGCCGCCTCTGGACGATGCGGCAGTATGCCGGCTTCGGCTCCGCGAAAGAGACGAACCTCCGCCTGAAGTTTCTGCTCGATCACGGCCAGACCGGCCTCTCGGTCGCCTTCGATCTCCCCACGCAGATGGGCTACGACTCCGATCACCCCGCGGCCGAGGGGGAGGTGGGAAAAGTGGGGGTCGCCGTCTCCACGCTGGAGGACATGGAGCTCCTGCTGGACGGGATCCCGCTGGACCGCGTCTCCACGTCGATGACGATCAACGCCACCGCGGCGATTCTTCTGTGTTTCTACGTCGCCGCGGCCGCCCGCCGGGGGATCGCACCGGACCGGCTCTCGGGAACCGTCCAGAACGACGTCCTGAAGGAATACATGGCCCGCGGGACTTACATCTATCCTCCCCAGGCCTCCCTGCGGATCGCCACCGATCTCTTCGCCTACTGCCGGGACCGCCTGCCTCTTTGGAACAGCATCAGCATCAGCGGCTATCACATCCGTGAGGCAGGCGCCACGGCCGTCCAGGAGATCGCCTTCACGCTGGCGAACGGCGTGGAGTACCTCGACGCCGCCCGGCGCGCCGGATTGGAGGTCGACGCGATCGCGCCCCGCATCTCCTTCTTCTTCAACGCCCACAACGACCTTTTCGAGGAAGTCGCCAAGTTCCGCGCCGCGCGGCGGCTGTGGGCCCGGATCATGAAGGAGCGGTTCGGCGCCCGCCGGGAGCGGTCCCTCCTGCTGCGGTTCCATGCGCAGACGGGCGGCTCGACGCTGACCGCGCAGCAGGTGGAGAACAACGTCGTGCGCGTGACCTACCAGGCGCTCGCGGCCATCCTGGGCGGGACCCAGTCCCTGCACACCAACTCCATGGACGAGGCGCTGTCGCTTCCCACCGAGCAAAGCGCGGCGCTCGCTTTGCGGACCCAGCAGATCCTGGCGAGCGAAACCGGAGTTCCCGATACGGTCGATCCGCTCGGAGGCTCTTACTACGTGGAGGCCTTGACGTCGCGTATTGAGGAAGGGGCGCAAGGGTATCTGGATCGGATCGACCGGATGGGCGGCGTGATCCCCGCCCTCGAGAGCGGCTTCATCGCCCGGGAGATCCAGGAGGCGGCCTACCGGACCCAGCGCGCCGTCGAATCGGGCGAGCAGCGCGTCGTGGGAGTCAACTGCCACCGGAGCAGGGCGGGGAAGGCTCCGCGCCTTCACCGGATCGATCCGGCGGTCGCCCGGGAGCAGCTCGGGCGCCTCGCCCGGTTCAAGAGGACCCGCGACGCGGCCGCCGCGCGGCAATCGCTCGCCGATCTCGAGCGTCGCGCCCGGGGCACGGAGAACCTGGTTCCGGCCGTCCTGGCCGCCGTGGAGAGCCGGGCCACGCTCGGCGAGGTTTCCGACGTCCTGCGCCGCGTCTTCGGCTCCTACCGGCCCGAGGTCGCCCTTTGAGCGGACCGCCGCTGCTCGAGGTGGAGGATCTCCGCGTCGAGTTCGCCGCGCCCGAGGGGACGATCCGGGCCGTGGACGGCGTCTCCTTCCACGTCGCGGAGGGGGAGACGCTGGGGCTGGTGGGGGAATCGGGCTGCGGCAAGAGCGTCACCGCCCTCGCCCTGCTCCGGCTGATCGCCCCGCCCGGACGGATCGCGGCAGGCAGGATCCGCTACCGCGGGCGGGATATCATGTCCCTGAGCGAGCCGGAGATTCGCAAGATCCGGGGCAAGGAGATCGCCCTCATCTTCCAGGAGCCGGTCGCGGCGTTGAATCCGGTCTTCACCGTGGGCTCCCAGATCGCCGAGGCGATACGCGTCCACAACAGGATGCCGAAGCGGGAGGCCCTGGCGGAAGCGGTGCGGCTGCTCCAGCTCGTCCAAATCCCCGATCCCGAGCGGCGCATCCGTGAATATCCCCACCAGCTCAGCGGCGGGATGTGCCAGCGCGTCATGATTGCCATGGCCCTCTCCTGCAAGCCGTCCCTGATCGTCGCCGACGAGCCGACGACGGCGCTGGACGTGACGATTCAGGCGGAAATCCTCGACCTTCTCCGTCGCCTGCGCTCGCAGTTCGGATTGTCGGTGCTCCTGATCAGCCACAATCTCGGCGTGATCGCCGAATCGGCCCACCGCGTAGCGGTGATGTACGCGGGGCGAATCGTCGAGGAAGCGCCGGTGAGGGAGATCTTCGCGTCGCCCAAGCATCCCTACACGCTCGGTCTTCTGAGGTCGATGCCGCGCCTCGGGGAGCGCTCGCGGTCCGGCCGCCGGCGGCTGCCGATCATTTCCGGAAGCGTTCCCGATCCGGGCCGCCGGGAGCCGGGATGCTCCTTCGCGCCGCGCTGCCCGGAGGTCATGGAAGCGTGCCGGAGGGAAGACCCCGCGCTTCTGCCGCTCGGCCCCGGGCGCCGGGTCGCCTGCTTCCTGCACCATCCTCCCGCCGCCGCGGAAAGGACGGCGCCCCGATGAGCGTCCCGGAAGAGACGACCCTCTTGGAGGTCCGCGGGCTGAAGAAGCACTTTCCCATCCGGCGGGGCGTGTTCTCCAAAGTCAGCGGCTACGTGCGCGCCGTGGACGGCGTCGATCTCTCCTTGAGGCGGGGCGAGACCCTGGGGCTGGTGGGGGAGTCGGGGAGCGGAAAGACGACGACGGGACGCTGTATCCTCCGGCTGATGGAGCCGACCGCGGGGACGATCACCTTCGAAGGAGCGGATCTCCTGGCGCTCTCCGCGCCGGAGATGCGCAAGATGCGCCGGGAGATGCAGGTCATCTTCCAGGACCCTTACAGCTCCCTGAATCCGCGGATGAGAGTCGGGACGATCGTCGGGGAGCCGCTGGCCATCCACAAGATCGCGCGCGGCAGCGAGCGCTCGGATCGCGTCGCGGAGCTGCTGCGGCGGGTCGGACTGGACCCCTCGGCCATGAAGCGTTATCCTCACGAGTTTTCGGGGGGGCAGCGCCAGCGCATCGGCATCGCCCGGGCCCTGGCGCTGAAGCCGAAGCTGATCATCTGCGACGAGCCGGTTTCGGCGCTCGACGTCTCGATCCAGGCCCAGGTGGTCAACCTCCTGATGGATCTTCAGGACGAGTTCTCGCTGACGTATCTCTTCATCGCGCACGATCTGAGCGTGGTGGAGCACATCAGCGACCGGGTGGCGGTGATGTACCTGGGGAAAATCGTGGAAGTGGCCGACGCCGAGACGCTCTATCGGGACCCGAAGCATCCCTATACCAAGGCGCTCCTCTCGGCGATTCCCGTCCCGGATCCGGACGCTCGCCCGCAGCGGACGCTTTTGAAGGGGGAGCTGCCGAGCCCGGCGCTCCCTCCTCCCGGGTGCGCCTTCCACCCGCGGTGTCCCGTGGCGGTGGAGGAATGCTCGCGGACGGAGCCGGCGCTGCGGCGGGTCGGGAAGGATCAGCTCGCCGCGTGCCTTCTGGTCCCGGAGGCGGCGGAACGTCCCGACTGAACCTGATTTCCTTCGGATTCGTATATCCGTTTGTTTCGCGAACCTGAAATCCCGCCCGGCCCATCCGGTCCCGGCGGCCGCCGTGCTTGCGGCCGCGCGGGGGCTCGTTCGACGCGAATCTTCTGAGGTGATGAATGAACAGGTGGTCCCGACGCATACTGTCCGGAATTCTGGCCTTCGCCTGCCTGGCCCCGGCCGGGCCGGGCCCGAGAGCCCAGGAGTCTCCGCCCGCCGCGACCCCGGCCGCTGCCGGCGACCTTCCCGCCGCGCCGCTCTCGCTGGCGGAGGTGCTGAAATCTTCGCTCGAGAAGAACCTCGATCTCATCATCACCCGGTTCGATCCGAAGATCGCGGAGACCAGCATCACGGCGGCCGAGGCGGCCTTCGATCCGCAGGTCTTCGGCAGCGCCCAGGTCGGCGAGGACAACTCGCCGCAGGCGGACCGCCTCAGCGGAGAGTTCGTCAGCGCCTCCAAAGACAGGACCTTCTCCGCGAGCTACATCGACCCGCTGCGGATCGGGAGCACCTTCCAGTTCGACGTCTTCGCGAACCGGCACCTGCCGGGCGATCCGGGCCCGACCTACTTCTCCCAGGCGCTCGCCACCTACACGCAGCCTTTGCTGCGGAACTTCGGGAAGAAGGTGAACGAGACTCAGATCACCATCGCCCGGAACAACCGGGACATGAGCCGCTCGCGCTTCCGGCAGGTCGTCATGGATACCCTGTCGACCTCGGAGAAGGCCTACTGGGATCTGAATTTCGCCATCATGAACCTTAAGACGACCGAGGCCTCCCTGAAGCTGGCGGAGGACTTCCTGGGCCAGACCGAGATCAAGGTCAAGGTGGGCACCCTTCCCCCCATCGAGATCACCCAGGCGCAGGCGGGGGTGGCCGATCGTGAGGAGGCGGTGATTCTGGCCAAGAACGCCATCCTCACCGCCGAGGACAACCTGCGGCAGCTGATGAACATCCCGCCCGATTCGCCGCTGTGGAAGCAGCCGATCCAGCCGACCGATCAGCCCCAGGTCCTGGACAAGGTGATCGACATGGACGAGGCGATCCGGACGGCGCTGCGGCAGCGCCCCGATCTCGAGCAGGCGCGGCTCGATCTCGCCAATCGCGAAGCGGATCTGGTCTTCCGGCGCAACCAGAAGCTCTACCGCCTCGATCTGATCGCGCGCTACGGCGCGAGCGGTCTGGCGGGGAATTTCTTCGTGCGAGATCCGGTCACGGGCGCGATCCTTCTCGACCCCGGGGGCCGGCCCTTGATCGACTCGACGGGCGTCGGACAGACCTTCAGCGACATCGCCCAGCGGGATTCGAGCACCTGGAGCGCCGAGCTGCAGCTCGGGATTCCGATCCGGAACCGGGCCGCCGAAGCGGCCTACGCCGCCTCGCACTATGAGGAGGAGCGCTCGAAGGTCACGATCGAGCAGCTGGAGCAGGGAGCCCGGGTGGAGGCCCGCAACGCGGTGCGCCAGATCGAGACCAACCTCAAGCGGGTCAAGGCGGCGCAGGTCAATACCAAGCTCCAGCACGAGAAGCTGGACGCGGAGCAGAAGAAATACGCCAACGGGATGAGCACCACCTTTCAGATCCTCCAGTTCCAGACCGACCTCACGAGCGCGGAGAGCCGCGAGAACCAGGCGATCGTCGACTATAATAAGTCGCTCGTGGAGCTGGACCGGGTGCTCGGAATCCTGCTCGACACGAGGAACATCACCATCGCGGAATGAGTCGCTCCCCTTCTCGGGCGCCTGAGTGAACGGACCCGCCGAGCCGGCGGCCCCGCCGCCCGGCGATCTCGGACCCCTGCAGGCCCTCGGCCGCGTGGCGAGAATCTTCTACGCGCCGCGAGCCGCCAGCGCCGAGATCCGGGAGCGGCCCAACTGGGTCTTCCCCCTCCTCCTGTCGGTCCTGTTCTCCTTCCTGTTGTGGGGGGCGCTGTTCGCCCGTCCCGAATGGCAGCAAGCCCTGCGACAATCGATCGCCGCGGCTCCCGCGAAGCTCGGGGAGCTCGAGAAGGTGCAGACTCTCAAGGCGATGCAGGTCGCCGCCACGGTCATGGCGCTCGCGGCCCCGATCCTCGGCAACCTCTTCCTGGCCATGCTGCTCTGGGGCATCGCCACGTTGCGCGAGGGGAAGGCCCCCTTCGTGACCGTCTTCTCGTTCGAAGTCCACGCGCAGATGGTGACCGTCGTGCCCCAGGCGATCGGACTGGGCGTTCTCGTGGCCAGCCGGGGCGGGAGTCTCGCCGACGCCGGCAGCGGCATCCCTTTCAGCCTCGCCAGCCTTCTCCCCGCGGCGGGAGTCCCGGCGGCGGCCCGAGGCCTGGCCTCGGCCGTCGATCTCTTCAGCGTCTGGTATTGGGCGCTGGTCCTGGTGGGGCTGCCGATCGTCACCTCGGTTCCGGCGCGGCGCCTGCGATTCCCGATCCTCGTCCTGTGGCTCGCCAGCGTGATCGCCCGCGCCGTCACCCTGACCCTGGCGGTGTCGCAGCCCTGACCCGCGGAGGCGGCGCTCCGGCCGGGCGCAACTCGCTCAAGAAACGAAAGATGGGACTCGATTTGGAGCCGGACGGCGGATTTCCCGGCGCGTTGACACACCCCCTCCCCTGTGCTACCCTCCGCCCCCGGTCCCAACCCTTTCGCGTTGCTCCGGCCTTGTGAAGGGCATCACGAGGAAATCTCCTCAGTGTCCGACAGCCTCCTGCCGGTTCTCCTGCAGCTCTCGATCGTCGTGCTGATGGCGGCGGGAATCCTGTTTCTTTCCTGGATCCTGGGGCGCCGGGCGGCGCAGCGAGGCCGCACCGATCTGTCCCCCTATGAATGCGGCCTCCCCCCGTTCGAGGGAGCCCGGAAGCGCTTCTCGGTCCGCTTCTACCTCGTGGCGATGCTCTTCATCCTGTTCGACATCGAGGCGGCCTATCTCTTCCCATGGGCGACGGTGTTCCGGCACCTTGGATCGACCGGCTTCTGGCAGATGGCCGTCTTCATCTTCGTCCTTCTCCTGGGCTACTTCTACATTCTCCGGCGCGGAGCGCTGGACTGGGACTAGGGAGCCATGGGCACGGAGCCGCTGGAGGTCGTGAAGGTCCGGGAAAAATTCGGCGCGGCGCTGAAGGAGGTCGTCTACTTCCGGGGCGAAGAGACACTCGTCCTGGAGCCGTCGGGGATCCGGCCGATCTGCGCCTTTCTCAAGAGCGATCCGGAGATGAGCTTCAACCTGCTTCTCGACATCGCCGGGATCCACTTCCTGGAGCGCGAATACAGCTACGAGGTGATCTATCACCTGCTGTCCCTTGCCCGGAAACGCCGCCTGAGGCTGCGTGTCCGCCTGGGGGAGGAAGGGGAGATCGATTCCGTCGTGCCGGTCTGGCGGACGGCCGACTGGCACGAGCGGGAAGCCTTCGATCTGGTGGGGATCCGCTTCAAGGGCCATCCCGACCTTCGCCGAATCCTCATGCCCGAGGACTTCGTCGGCCACCCGCTGCGCAAGGACTTTCCACTGGAGCAATAGAAAAGGCGGAAACGGATGTCTCACCCCGAAGAGAAGATCGCCCCCGATCCGGTGACGGGGGAGACGGTCACGATCAACATGGGCCCGTCGCACCCGAGCACGCACGGCGTGCTGCGGCTGGTGGTCGAGCTGGACGGGGAGGTGGTGCGCAAGGTCGTGCCTCACGTCGGCTATCTTCACCGGGGCATGGAGAAGATCGCCGAGAGCATGACCTACCATCAGTTCATCCCCTACACCGATCGGCTCGACTATCTGGCCCCGCTGTCCAACAACGTGGCGTTCGTCCTGGCGGTGGAGAAGCTGATCGGGCTGGAGGTGCCGCCACGCTGCCGGGCGATTCGCGTGATCTGCTGCGAGATCGCCCGGATCTCCGCGCACCTGCTGTGGCTGGGGACCGGCGCGCTCGACCTCGGCGCGGCGACCGTCTTCTTCCACACCTTCCGGGAGCGGGAGACTCTCTACAACCTGATCGAGATGATCACAGGCACCCGACTCACGACGAGCTATCCCCGGGTCGGCGGGCTGGCCCGCGACCTTCCGGACGGCCTGATTCCGCAGCTCGCGGAGTTCATCAAGACGTTCCCCCAGAAGGTGGACGAGTACGAAACCCTCCTGACGCGGAACCGCATCTGGCTCAAGCGCACGCAGAACATCGGGAAGATCTCGGCCGCCGACGCCGTCGATTTCGGCCTGACCGGCCCGAACCTCCGGGCGTGCGGAGTCGAGTACGACGTCCGGAAGGCCTTCCCCTATTCGGGGTACGAGCAGTACGACTTCGAGATCCCGCTGGGCGGCGTCGGCGACGCCTACGACCGCTACCTCGTCCGGATCGAGGAGATGCGCCAGAGCGTGCGGATCCTGCGGCAGGCCGTGGCGAGCCTGCCCGCGGGTCCCGTCAACGCCGACGATCCGAAGGTGGTCCTGCCGCCGAAGAAGAAGGTGGTCACCAGCATGGAGGAATTGATCCACCAGTTCATCATCGTCACCGAGGGCTTTCCCGCCCCGACCGGAGAGGTCTACCACGCCGTCGAGGCTCCGAAGGGCGAGCTGGGCTTCTACGTCAAGAGCGAGGGGAGCAAGTCGCCTTACCGCCTGAAAATACGCTCCCCTTCCTTCGTGAGCCTGCAGGCGGTGCCGCTCATGGCCGAGGGAGGGATGGTCTCGGATCTGATCGCCGTGGTCGCGAGCCTGGATCCGGTCATGGGGGAGGTGGACCGGTGATTCCGGGCAAGGAGACCGAAAGCCGGATCGAGGCCGCCTTGCTGGAATATCCGCAGCCTCAGTCGGCGCTTCTGGCGGTGCTTCACCTGCTCCAGGCGGAGAGGGGATACATCGCCGACGAAGACATCGAGTACGCCGCCCGGAGGGTGGATGTGCCGGTGGCCCACGTCGCGGGCGTCGTGTCCTTCTACACGATGTTCCGGCGCAAGCCTCCCGGCCGGCACCACCTGCAGATGTGCCGGACCCTCTCCTGCCAGCTCCGCGGCTGCCGGGAGATTCTCGCTCACCTGAGGACGCGGCTGGGGATCGCGGAAGGAGAGGTCACGCCCGACGGCCGGTTCTCGCTCGTGACGGTCGAGTGCCTCGGATCGTGCGACACCGCGCCCATGATGCGGGTGAACGACGATTACCATGAGGGACTGACGATCGAGCGCCTCGACGCGCTCCTGGACTCCATGAAATGACCGACGGCCGCGCCCAAACGCTTCTGCTGAAGAACCTGCACCGCTCCGACTCCGCGACCCTGGAGGCTTATCTTCAAGGGGGCGGTTACCGGGCGCTGGCGAGGGCGCTGAAGGAGATGACCCCGGAGCAGGTCGTGGAGGAGGTGAAGGCCTCGGGCCTGAGAGGACGGGGCGGAGCCGGTTTCCCGACCGGCATGAAGTGGGGCTTCATGCCGAAGGGGCCCGGCCCCAAGTACTTGGTCCTCAACGCCGACGAGAGCGAGCCGGGGACGTTCAAGGACCGGCTCCTCCTCGAACGGGACCCGCATCTGGTGTTGGAGGGATTCCTGATCGGCTGCTACGCCGTCGGATGCCATCACGGCTTCATCTATATCCGGGGAGAGTTCGTCCGGCCCTACCGGATTCTCCTCCAGGCGGTTCAGGAGGCCCGCGCCCGCGGCTACGTGGGGAAGAACCTCCTCGGCAGCGGCTACGATCTCGAGATCACGGTCTATCGCGGGGCCGGGGCCTACATTTGCGGCGAGGAGACCGCGCTGCTCGAGTCGCTCGAAGGGAAGCTCGGACATCCCCGGCTGAAGCCTCCGTTTCCCGCCCAGGTGGGACTCTACGGGAAGCCGACGTCGGTGAACAACGTCGAGACGGTCGCCAACGTTCCGATGATCGTGGAGATGGGGGCGAACTGGTACGGCAACATCGGCCGGCCCAAGAACACCGGGCCGAAGCTCTTCTGCCTCTCGGGGCACGTCCGCAGGCCGGGCGTGTACGAGTTCCCGCTGGGCATCCCCCTGCGGGAGCTGATTTACCAGCACGCGGGCGGCATGCTCCGTGACGATCGCCCGCTGAAGGCGGTCGTCCCGGGCGGGTCCTCGGTCCCGGTCCTGCGCGCCGATCAGATCGACGTTCTCATGGATTTCGACTCCCTCGCCGCCGCCGGCACCCTCCTCGGCTCGGCCGGCGTCATCGTGATGGACGACAGCGTGTGCATGGTGGACGCGCTTCTCAACCTGGCGCGCTTCTACGCCCACGAGTCCTGCGGGCAGTGCACGCCCTGCCGCGAAGGGACCGGCTGGTACGTCCAGATCCTGGAGAGGCTCGAGCGCGGCGCGGGCAGGAAGTCGGATCTCGATCTCCTCCTGGATCTCAGCGATCGGATCCAGGGGAACACGATCTGCCCGCTCGGAGACGCCGTGGCGATGCCCGTCCGGAGCTACGTCACCCAGTTCCGCGAGGAGTTCGAGGAGCACGTCGCCACGCGGCGGTGCCCGCGGGCGGCGGCCGCGGCGCCCGGTCGCGCCTGAGGACGAGAATGGCCGAAGAGACGCAGCAACCCGCGGAAGTGACGCTCACGATCGACGGCGAGACCGTCACCGTGCCCCGCGAGATGAACCTCATCCAGGCGGCCGCCAAGGCCGGGATCGAGATCCCCTCGTTCTGCTTCCACCATCGGCTCTCGGTGGCCGGCAACTGCCGCATCTGCCTGGTGGAGATCGAGAAGATGCCGAAGAACCAGATCGCCTGCTCCACGCGCGTCGCTCCCGGAATGGTGGTGAAGACGCGCTCCGAGAAGGCGGTGAAGGGCCGGCAGGGGGTGATGGAGTTCCTCCTCATCAACCATCCCCTCGACTGCCCCATCTGCGACAAAGCGGGCGAGTGCATCCTCCAGTCGCATTCGTTCCACTACGGCACCGGCCAGAGCCGGTTCGAAGGCGAGAAGGTCCACGGGGACAAGCAGGTCGATCTCGGGCCGCACATCGTCTTCGACGCCGAACGGTGCATCAAGTGCACCCGGTGCATCCGCTTCTGCGACGAGGTGACCCACACCCACGAGTTGGGGTTCTTCAACCGCGGAGACCACTCGATCATCGGGACGTTCCCGGGACGGCGGCTCGACAACGCCTATTCGGGGTGCACCTCGGACATCTGCCCGGTCGGAGCGCTGACGGTCAAGGAATTCCGCTTCAAGCAGCGCGTCTGGTTCCTGAAGAACACCGCTTCGATCTGCTCGGGCTGCGCCCGCGGCTGCAACGTCTACCTGGGGATCCACCAGAACCGGATCTGGCGGATCATGCCGCGGGAGAGCGAGGCGGTGAACAAGAGCTGGATCTGCGACGAGGGAAGGCTGAGCTACGAGCGGTATCAGATCGCCGAGCGCCTCGCCGACGCGCGCTCGGGGCCCATGGTCGGAACGGCCGCCGGGACGGCCCGGCCGCTGATGCCCCGGGCGGCCTGGGAGGAGGCGGCGGCGACGCTCGGCGAGGTGGCCCGGAAGCACGGGGGCGCCTCGATCGCCGCGATCACTTCCGGCCACGCGACGCTGGAGGAGCAGGCGGCGCTCGCGGAGCTGATGAGAACCCTCGGCGGAACCCGGACGGCGCTTCCGGTTCACGAGCGCGGCGAGGACGACGGCCTCCTGATCCGGAAGGACAAGACGATGAACTCGCGCGGAGCCCTCCTGATCGGCGGGGTCAACGCCCGGCTGGACGAGATCGTCGCGGCCGCCGCGAAAGGGGAGATCCGCGCCCTGATTGTCCTGCGGGAGGATCCGATCGGCGAAGGAGGCGAGGAGGCGGGCGCGGCGTTGGGGACGCTGGACCTCCTGCTCACGCTCGACTGGCGGGTGACGCCGACGGTCAGGGCGTCGGATCTGGCCCTTCCGGTCTGCGCCTACGGAGAGCTGGACGGCAGCGCCATGAACTTCGAAGGACGACTCCAGCTGCTCCGCCCCGGCCTCCTGCCGCACGGCGAAAGCGATCCGGCCTGGCGTCCGCTGTACGAGATGGTGGCGCGCCTCGGCGGGGAGCCGGCCCCCCAGAGCTTCCGGGATGCGTTCCGGCGGAGCGCGTCCCGGCCCGGGCCTCTGTTCGGACTCGACACGCCGGCCGTGGGAACGGCGGGACTTGACCTGGCGAACGCCAAGGAGCCGTAGGTGGATCCGGGGATCGGCGAGCAGATCCTGGAATCGTTCGTGAAGGTGGCGTTCGTCATCAGTCTGGTGATGGGCGCCGTCACGTTCATGACCTGGGTGGAGCGGCGCGTCTCCGCCTGGATCCAGGATCGCTTGGGCCCGAACCGGGTCGGGCCGGCCGGCCTGTTCCAGCCGATCGCGGACGGGATCAAGTTCCTCTTCAAGGAGGACGTGGTTCCGCCTCACGTCCACAAGCCGCTCTACGTCCTGGCCCCGGCGCTGAGCTTCGTCCCCGCGCTGCTCGGCTCCGCGGTCATCCCCTTCGGGGACACGATCCCTCTTTTCGGACGCGACATTCCGCTCCGGGTCGCGGACCTCGACGTCGGGATCCTCTTCATCTTCGCGATGTCCGCGATGGGCGTTTACGGCATCGCGCTGGCCGGGTGGTCGTCCAACAACAAGTACTCGCTGATGGGGGGCCTGAGGTCCTCGGCGCAGCTCATCTCCTACGAGCTGGCGATGAGCCTGTCCGTCGTCGGGGCCCTGATGGCCGCCGGCTCGCTGCGCCTGAGTGAAGTGGTCCTGACCCAGGACCGGCTCATGCACTGGAACGTGTGGACCCAGCCGATTGGCGCGCTCGTGTTCATCGTCGCCGCCTTCGCCGAGACCAACCGGCTGCCGTTCGATCTTCCCGAGTGCGAGTCGGAGCTGGTCGCCGGCTATCACACCGAATACTCCAGCATGAAGTTCGCCATGTTCTTCATGGCCGAGTACGCCAACATGGTGACGGCGTCGGCGCTGATGGTGACGCTCTATTTCGGAGGCTGGCAGGTCCCCGGGCTCGCTTCCCTGTCGCTTCCCCCGCTCGCCGTGTCGCTGATCCAGGTGGCGGCCTTCCTCTTGAAGGTGGCCTTCTTCCTCTTCGTTTATGTGTGGGTCCGCTGGACGCTGCCGCGCTTCCGGTTCGATCAGCTCATGGACCTGGGATGGAAGGTCATGCTGCCGCTGGCGCTCTTGAACATCTTCTTGACGTCCTGGCTGATTCTGAACGGGTGGATATGAATCCCGAAATCCTGCTGGTCGACGCCGTCGCGTTCGTCGCCATCTTCGCCGCCCTGATGGTGGTGTTCCACCGCAACCCGATGGTGAGCGTCGTCTTCCTGATCGTCAACCTGGTCTGCGTGGCGCTCTTCTTCCTGCTCCTGAACGCCCAATTCCTGTTCGCCATCCAGATCATCGTCTACGCCGGCGCGATCATGGTTCTCTTCGTCTTCGTCGTGATGCTGCTGGATCTGCGCGTCGAGGAGGCGGCCCCCGGCGGCCGCATCCAGAGCGCCCTGGCCGGCTTGGGAGGGCTGCTGCTGGTGGCGCTCCTCTGGATCGCCATGTGGGGGCGCAGCTCCGCCTCGAACAGCTACACCGGGGGGTTCTGGGCGGGTTTCGGGACCGTCGAGGACGTGGGGCGCCTCCTGTTCGGCGAATACGTGTTCGCGTTCGAGGCGGCGTCGGTCCTCCTGGTGGTGGCCATGATTGGAGCGGTGCTCCTGGCGCGGAGGGAGCGGTGAAGACCTCCTTTCTCCCGCTGATCGCCGCGGTCCTGTTCTCGATCGGCGCGCTCGGCTTCCTGATCCGGCGCAACGTGATCGTCATCCTGATGTGCGTCGAGCTGATGCTCAACGCGGTGAACCTCACGTTCGCGGCCTACGCCTACGAGCTGCGCTCGATGACCGGCCACATCTTCATCTTCTTCATCATGACGGTCGCCGCGGCCGAGGCCGCGGTCGGCCTCGCGATCGTCATCGCGCTCTTCCGGAAGCGGCAGAGCACCGACGTCGACGACGTCGATCTCATGCGCTGGTAAGGAAGGATGCTGAACCTACTCTGGCTGATACCGGTCCTGCCGTTTCTGGGGTTCGCGGTGAACGGCCTGCTGGGGCGGCGGTTTTTGCCGAAGCGGGCGGTGTCGTGGATCGCGTGCGGGACGGTGCTGCTGTCGTTCCTGCTGTCGGTAGGGGCGGTG
>DASYRE010000007.1 GCA_036004685.1 Candidatus Polarisedimenticolia bacterium
CACCGCCCCTACCGACAGCAGGAACGACAGCAGCACCGTCCCGCACGCGATCCACGACACCGCCCGCTTCGGCAAAAACCGCCGCCCCAGCAGGCCGTTCACCGCGAACCCCAGAAACGGCAGGACCGGTATCAGCCAGAGCAGGTTCAGCATGGGAATCGGCAGCTCCCCGCTACCATTTCATCAGGTTCATCTCGTCCACGTTGACCGTCTCCCGGTTCCGGAAGAGCGCGATCACGATGGCGAGGCCGACCGCCACCTCGGCGGCGGCGACGGTGATATTGAAGACGCCGAAGATCTGCCCCACCAGGTTGTTCCACTGGCGGGAGAAGGTGACGAAGTTGATGTTGGCCGCATTCAGGATCAGCTCGATCGACATCAGGATGATAATCACGTTGCGGCGGATCAGGACGCCCGTGATGCCGATGGCCACGAGGACCAGGCTCAGGATCATGAGGTGCTCGGGAGGAATCGCCATGAAGACCTCGTCGGCCCGCGTCTAGGCGCGGGGCCGGCCCAGCACGATGGCGCCGATCATCGCCACCAGAAGAAGCAGCGACACGACTTCGAAGGGTATCAGGTAGTTCCGGTAGAGCAGCGCGCCGACGAGCTGGAGGTTCCCCTCCCCGCCGCTCGCCGCCACGGGCGCGGCCGGGGGGGCGTCCTTGACGAACACCGCGGCGAGCATCCCGAAGAGGATCAGGGTCAGCCCCGTGGAGAGGCCCAGGTGCAGCTTCCCCCCCGAGTAGCGCCGCGGCTCCTCCAGGTTCACGAGCATGATGACGAACAGGAAGAGCACCATGATGCCGCCGGCGTAGACGAGGACCTGGACGGCGAACAGGAACTCCGCCCCGAGCAGGACGTAAATCGCCGCGATGGCGATGAACGTCAGGACCAGATAGACGGCGGAATGCACCGCGTTCTTGCGGGTCACCATCATCAGGCCCCCCACCACCGCGAGCGCCGCGAAGAAATAGAAGACCAGGAGTCCGAGGTTCATCGCGCCGGCCTCATCGGTCGTAGAGCTTCACGGGAAGACCGTCCACCAGCTCCCGGCGGTCGGCGACATAGACGTCGCGGTCGTAGCCGGCGAACTCGTAGTCGTGGGACATGTAGATCGCGGTGATCGGCTTGGTGGGGCAGGGATCCACGCACAGCCCGCAGAAGCAGCACCGCTCGTAGTTGATGGTGAAGCTGACCAGGTCCTTTCCCTTCCCGTCCGCCTTCTTCTCCGACACGATCGAGATGCACTCGGTCGGGCAGATCGCCTCGCACAACAGGCAGGAGATGCAGAGCTCCTCGCCCGTCTGCGGGTCCCTCCGCAGCCGCGGCACGCCGCGGAAGCGCGGAGCGAACTCGAGCGTCTCGCGCGGATACTCGACGGTGATGTGGGGGCGGAACTGGTTCTTCAGCGTGACCCACATCCCCTGCCAGAGCTCCAGCAGGAGGAACTTCCGAAGCAGATTCCCGAAAATCACGGGCGGCGTCCCTCCCGGGTCCCGATCATCGCGCCAGGATCACCGCCAACCCGGTGGCGACCACGTTGGCGATGGAGAGCGGAATCATCCAGAACCACCCCAGCCTCATGAGCTGGTCGTAGCGATAGCGGGGAAACGTCCCGCGGAGCCAGAGGTAAACGAAGAGGACCAGGAAGGTCTTCGTGGCGAACCAGAAGACCCCCGGGAGCACGGGCGAGATCCAATCGAGGCCCAGATTGAGCCAGCCGAGCGCCTCGACGTTGGGGAACGGACGCATCCAGCCGCCCAGGAAGAGCGTCGTCGCGATCGAGGCGATGATGATCATCGAGGTGTACTCGGCCAGGAAGAACAGGGCGAACTTCATCCCGCTGTACTCGGTGTGGAAGCCGGCGACCAGCTCCGACTCGGCCTCGGGGAGATCGAACGGCAGCCGGTTCGTCTCCGCCACGCCGCTGACGAAGAAGAGGAACAGCCCGAGGAACTGGGGGACGAAATACCAGACGTGCGCCGCGCGCTGGGCTTCCACGATCCCCACCATGCTGGCCGTGCCGCTGAGCATCATCACGCCGATGATCGAGAATCCGAAAGGCACCTCGTAGGAGACCATCTGGGCGGCGCTGCGTAGCGAGCCGAGCATCGAGTACTTGCTGTTGCTCGACCAGCCGCCGAGCATGATCCCGTAGACCCCGAGCGAAGAGATCGCCAGCAGGAAGACGACCCCGACGTTGACGTCCGCGATCCAGGGATGGATCGAGTAGCCGAACAGATCGATCGTTCCCCCGCCCGAGAACGGAATCACGGCGAGGGCGGTGAACGCCGGGATGATGGTCAGGATCGGGGCGAGCGTGAAGAGCAGGCGGTCCGCCTTGTCCGGGACGATGTCCTCCTTGATGAGGAGCTTCACCGCGTCGGCGATCGGCTGGAGGATTCCATGCGGCCCGACGCGGCGCGGCGCGAGGCGGAGCTGCATGAACCCGAGGATCTTCCTCTCCAGCAGCGTGAGGTAAGTGACGACGAGGGAAACGACGCCGAGGACCACGAGGATCTGGCCGAGCGGGATCGCCAGGTTCCGGATCAGCGTGTCGGCCATGGGGTGTCGCCTCTCCTCAATCCCGTCGGCTAGCGGTCCACGTCTCCGAGGACGATGTCGAGCGTTCCGATCACGGCCACGACGTCGGCCACCAGCGAGCCCCGGATCATATGAGGCAGCGCCTGGAGGTTCACGAAGGAGGGGGAGCGGAACCGCATCCGATACGGCTTGTCCTCTCCCTGGCTGACGATGTAGAAGCCCAGCTCGCCCCTCGGCCCTTCCACGGTGTGGTACACCTCGCCGGCCGGCGGCTTGATGCGCTTCGGCACCTTCGCCATGACCTCCCCCGCCGGGAGATGGTCCAGCGCCTGCTCCACGATCCGCGTGCTCTGGCGCATCTCCTCCATCCGGATCAGGTAGCGATCGTAGGTGTCGCAATTGTAGGTGACGGGCACGTCGAACTGGAACCGGTCGTAGACCGAGTAGGGGTGCGCCTTCCGCAGGTCGTAGTCGACACCCGCGGAGCGCAGACACGGGCCGGTGACGCCGAAATCGATGGCGTCCTCCGCCCGGAGGATCCCGACCCCCTTCGTCCTGCCCAGCCAGATACGGTTCTTGGTGAGCAGGGTGTCGTACTCCTTCTGCCGCTCGGGGAAGATCTTGACGAAGTGACGCGCGCGATCGGTCCAGCCCGGGGGAAGATCCCAGGGCAAACCCCCGATGCGGTAGGCGTTGTAGGTGAGCCGCGCCCCGCAGAACGCCTCGAAGAGGTCCAGGATGATCTCGCGCTCGCGGAAGCAGTAGAAGAAGACGGTCATCGCCCCGATGTCCAGCGCGTGCGTGCCCAGCCAGACGAGGTGGCTCGCGATGCGCTGCAGCTCGGCCGTGATCACGCGGATGTACTCGGCGCGCTCCGGCACCTTGACGCCCATCAGCTTCTCCACCGTCTCCACGTACCCGAGGTTCTCGTACATGGCGGCCACGTAGTCCAGCCGGTCGGTGTAGGGCTCGATCATGTGGTAGTTCTTCGTCTCGCAGAGCTTCTCGACGCCGCGATGCAGGTAGCCGATGATGACGTCGGTGTCGGTGACCGTCTCGCCGTCCAGGAGAAGCTTCAAACGAAGCACCCCATGGGTCGCCGGGTGCTGCGGGCCCATGTTGATGTCCATCATCTCGGTGCGAAACATCGCGTTCCCCTCAGCGGAGCTTCAGGTGATCCCGGTCGTATCCCTTGACCGGGTATTCCTTCCGCAGCGGATGACCCTGCCATTCGTCGGTCAGGAGGATGCGACGCGGATCGGGGTGACCCTCGAAGGAGATGCCCAGGAGATCGAAGGCTTCCCGCTCGTGCCAGTTGGCGGTGCGCCAGATTCCCGCGACGCTCGGGACCGGCTCCCCGTCGGCGGTGCGCACTTTCAGGTTGATGCGGTGCTTCAGCGAAATCGAGAAGAGGTGGTAGACGACCTCGAACCGTTCCGGCCGATCGGGAAAGTCGACGCCGCAGAGGTTCGACAGGTGATCCATCCGGAGGTTCGGATCCTCTTTCAGGAACCGGCAGGCCTCCAGCAGGTTCTCCTTCTTGAGCAGGGCGGTCGCCTCGCCCGCGTGGAACGAGACTTCGACGACGGCCTGCGGCAGCTTGGCCTGGAGCGCCTTCAGCACGGGAGAGTCGACGGGCGCCTTGAGATCGATCTTCGGAGGCGGCGCCGGCTTCGGGGGGGTCGACCCCGGCGCGGCCGGAGACTCCAGCTTCGGCGGCGGGGACGTCGAGGCGCCGGCGCGGGGCGGCGCCGCAGGCGGGTCCGGCTTGGGACCCGGGCCCGGCATCGGAGGAGCCTCCGGCTTCGGACCGGGACCGGGCATCGGAGGAGGATCGGGCTTCGGACCCGGGGCCGGCGGCGCCGGAGCGGGATCCGGCTTGGGATCGGGTTGCTGCGGGGGCGGCGGCCCGCCGGGGGGCTTGTTCTCTTCGTTCACAATGTCGCTCCCGCTGATTTCAGCCGATTCTCCGGGGCCGGTGCTCCGGGACGTCCGGCATCCTCTCTTCGCAAGTCCGCGCGGGGTCCCCGGTCCGGCCGGGGACGGAAAGCGTCAGGCGGATTTCCGGGCGAGAGTCATCTTGTCGATCTTGTCCTGTAGTTTGAGAATGCCGTAGAGCAGTCCTTCGGGACGCGGCGGGCAGCCGGGGATGTAAACGTCCACGGGGATGATCTTGTCCACCCCCTGCACCGTGCTGTAGGTATCGAAGGGTCCCCCGCACGTCGAGCAGGCGCCCATCGAGATCACCCACTTCGGATCGGGCATCTGGTCGTAGAGCCGCTTCACCATGGGAGCCATCTTCTCGACCACCGTCCCCGCCACGATCATCAGATCGCTCTGCCGCGGCGTCGCCCGATAGACCCCCGCTCCGAAACGATCGATGTCGAACCGGGAGGCGACCGTCGCCATCATCTCGATGGCGCAGCAGGCCAGGCCGAAGCTCATGGGCCAGAGCGCCGACTTGCGCGCCCAGTTGAAGACCTTGTCCAGCGAGGTGATGATGATGTTCGGTCCGAAGCGATCTTCGATCAAACCCACTCGAGGGCCCCCTTTTTCCAGGCGTAGAGGTAGCCGAGGACGAGGATCGCCAGGAAGAGCACCATCTCGACGAATCCGAACATGCCGAGAGCCCTGTATTTCACCGCCCACGGGAACAAGAAGACAGTCTCCACGTCGAAGACGACGAAAAGCACCGCAATCACGTAGTAATGGACGGAATACCTGCGCCTCCCCTCCCCGGCCGTCTCCACGCCGCACTCGTACGCGGCCATTTTCGTCCGATCGTAACGCGAGGGTCGGACGATCGCCGCGACGACGAGGGCGAACACCGGGAAGATGCAGGCGACGATCAGGAAGACGAGAATCGGGCCGTAGGATTCACCGGCGACGGGCACGGGCTAGGAGCCTCCCCCACGTTTCTCGGCTCGTACATTTCTTTTCGGCGGAGCAATTTAGCACAGCGATTTCGGCAGTGTCAAACCGGGCCGGAGGGAAAGGAAGGCGGACGGCAAAAGGGCCGGGAAAGAATCTCCCGGCCCTCGCTTCGAGCGGTGCTGGCGGACTTCTAGTTCCGCTGGGGGAGAGCGGCGAAGACCCGCCCCGGATACTCCATCGGCAGCGACGCGTTGACCGCCTGGAGGGCGGCGATTCGATTGGGCCCCTGGTTGTAGGCGGCCAGGGCGACCTCGACGCTGTTGAAACGGTTGATCAAGGTTCCGAGATAGTAGGTCCCCATCTCGATGTTGGTCAGGGGGTCCCAGAGGAGGCTGTCGCCGGTCCACCGGATGTTCAGCTCCTGAGCCACCTCACGGGCGGTGGAGGGAAGCAGCTGCATCAGGCCGAGGGCCCCTTTGTCCGATACGGCGAAGGGGTCGAAGGAGCTTTCCGCCTGAATCACCGCGAAAATCATGTCGGGGCTGACCCCGTATTTCCGGCTGACCTGCTCCACCCGGGTGGCCATCCCCTCCACGGAGGCGCGGGGCAGCCGGACATGGTTGTCTTCCAGAACTTCCCGCAGGCGAATGACGGTCGCCAGGTGGGTGTTGCCGGTGCGCAACTCTTCGATCTTCTCCTTCTGGACGGCCACCAGGTTGGTCAGGCCCTCCGTGTTGTCGATGACTCGCTGATATCGGGACCCGACCATGAACCCCAGGACGATCATCAATGTCAGCGTAAGGCTATGAGTCGCGAACCGCATTGCACCCACCTCCTGCTGTCTTGGATGCTGGAAATATGGCTTTCCCAGCTCCTATGTCAAGGACAAAACAGGACTACGGCATGTCGGATTGGCTGACGATTATTCTACAACCTATTGAAAATTATTATCTTACTAGAACGGTCGATCCGGAGAGCCCTTTCAAGATTCTTTGAACCATCGCCGCAGCCTGTTGGGGTTCTGAACACTTGCAGGCCCTCCCGATGGTACCAAAGTACCCAAATCGACCCCTTTGACCTGGATGAAATCTCCGACTCGAAGGCCGGCCTTTCCCGCCGTCCCTCCCCGGACCTCGAGAACGTACCGAGCCTTGCGCATCGGAGCATAGCCGGGACAAGGATCGTGGCGGCAGGGTGGAACGTCGCTCTCGAAATAGACGACCTGAAGATCGCCGGAAAGCCAGATGAGATCGAGGGAGACGAGGCAGTTCTTCATCCAGAAAGAATGAAAATCCTCCTGATCGAACAGGAACAGCATCCCCTCCCGCCGGCCCACCTTCTGCCGGAACATGTACCCGCGGGCGTGCTCCTCGGGGGTGCGGGCGATTTCGAGCCGAACGGCGTGCCCATCGGGAAAGGTCGCCACCGGTTCGGTGGACGAGGACGGCTCCGGGCCGGCCGAGGGAGAATCGAGCCCGCAGGCTGCAGCCATCGCCAGGCCGGCGATCATTCCGGCGCGCCAGAATGCCGGCGGGGTTCGGTGCAAGCCCCGGAATCGCCAATGGACCACCCGGTCGATCTCCTTTCCCCGCGCATCCTAGCCGATTCGGGCGGGGCCCACAAACCGCTGCGACGCCTCGCGGGGCCCGGGTGACTTGGGTTTTACGATATCATCCATTATACTTCGCGCGCTCCGCGGAAATCATCACAATTCTTTCCGGAGGAAGGGTTTGCCAGCTCGTGTCGGGATCAACGGCCTGGGACGAATCGGCCGCTGTCTGGTCCGCCTCGCCTGCGAGCGCCCCGATCTCGACGTCGTGGCGGTCAACGACGTGGCGAGTCCCCAAACCCTGGCCCACCTCCTGCGGCACGACTCGACGGGGGGAGCCTGGAGATTGCCGGTCGAGGCGGGCGACGGCTGGCTGAGCATCCAGGGAAAGCGCATCCCGTGCACTGCGAGCCGCCATCCGGCCGAAGTCCCCTGGAGGGAGGCGGGAGCCGAGGTGGTGGTGGAAGCGACGGGACTCTTTCGCGACCGCCGGGGGGCTGCCGGCCACCTCGCCGCGGGGGCGCAGCGCGTGATCATCTCGGCCCCGTCGCCTGATGCCGATTTCACCGCGGTCGTCGGGGTGAATCACTATGACTACGATCCCAAGCTCCACCGAGTCCTGAGCAACGCCTCCTGCACCACGAATTGCATCGCCCCGATCCTGATGCTGATCGAGAAAGATCCGGGCATCGAGGCCGCCTCCCTCTCCACCATCCACTGCTATACCAACGACCAGCCGCTCATGGATGCGCCGCATCGCGACTTGCGGCGGGCGCGGGCCGCCGGCTTGTCGATGATCCCCACGACGACCAGCGCGGAGCTGGCGCTCGGAAAGATCTTCCCGAATCTGGCGGGCAAGATCACCTGCCTCGCGGTGCGCGTTCCGACGGCCCAGGTGTCGGCCGTCGACCTGGCGATTCTCCTGGCGCGCGACGCCGACCTGAAGGCGGTGCGCGAGACCTTCCGAGCCGCCGCGCGGGGGCCTCTCGCGAGCCTTTTTGGATACGCCGAGGAGGAGTTGGTTTCCATCGACTACCGGGGCGATTCGCGCTCCGCCGTCGTGGACGGCCCCCTTCTCGCCATGCCCTCGTCCCGCCTGCTGCGGGTCTTCGCCTGGTACGACAACGAGGTGGGGTACACACATCGCCTGGCGGACTTGATCCTTCATCTCTCCCGGGTGGCAGGAGAGGAGCGATGACCGGCCCTACCCGGAAAAAGGCTTCGGTGCGCGATCTCGACCTGCGAGGGAAGAGAGTCTTCGTGCGCGTCGATTTCAACGTCCCGCTGGAGGCGGGAAGAGTCTCCGACGACACGCGCATCCGGGCGTCGCTGCCGACGATCCGTCTGGTCCTGGAGAAGGGCGGCCGGCCGATCCTGGCGTCCCACCTCGGAAGGCCGAAAGGAAAACCGCAGCCCGAGTTCTCGCTCGCCCCCGTCACCGAAGCTCTCCGGCCCCTTCTGGGAACTCCGGTGACCTTCTCCCCGGAGTGCGTGGGGGAAGCGGCCGGCCGTCACGCCTCGGCCCTGGCCGAGGGGGAGACGCTTCTCCTGGAGAATCTGAGATTCCATCCGGGCGAGGAGAAGAACGACGAGGGCTTCGCCCGGCAGCTCGCCGCGCTCGCCGGCGCCTACGTCAACGACGCCTTCGGCAGCGCCCACCGGGCCCACGCCTCCGTCGCCGCTCTTTGCGGGCTGCTCAGGCCGGCGGCTGCCGGCCTGCTGATGGAGAAGGAGATCGATTTTCTGGGACGCCTCCTCGGCTCGACCCCGCGGCCCTACGTCGCCCTCCTGGGCGGGGCGAAGGTCTCCGACAAGATCGCCCTGGTCAGGAACCTCATGCCCAAGGTCGACACCTTTCTGATCGGCGGGGCAATGGCCTATACCTTCCTCGCTTCCCGCGGGATCGCGACCGGAGACTCCCGCGTGGAGACGGAGAGTGTCGCCGTGGCGAGCGCGATTCTGGAAGAAGCGAAGAAGGCGGGGGCGCCGATCCGTCTCCCGATCGACCATCGCGTAGCCGACTCGCTGGAGTCGCCCGGAGCGGCGCAGACCACCGAGGGGGAGGCTATCCCCTCCGGAAAGGTCGGCCTCGACATCGGTCCCCGCACCGTTGAGGTCTTCCGGGGAGAGCTTGCGTCGGCCCGCACCGTCCTGTGGAACGGCCCGGTGGGACTGTTTGAGCGGCCGCCCTTCGATGCCGGCTCCCGGGAATTGGCCGCGGCGATCGTCGCCTCCGGCGCCTTGAGCGTGGCCGGGGGGGGCGACACAGCGGCGGCGCTCGCCCGCTTCGGCCTGGCCGAGCGATTCAGCCACGTCTCCACCGGCGGGGGGGCGTCGCTCGAGTTTCTTTCCGGGCTCGAGCTCCCGGGCGTGGCGGCACTGACCGATCGGAGCTGAAGCGATGCGAGTCCCCTTCGTCATCGGCAACTGGAAGATGTCCACCACGCACGTCGAGGCGAAAGAGCTGGCCGTCCAGATCGTCGAGCGCGTCGGCGCGCTGCACGGCGTCGACGTCGTCCTGGCGCCCCCTTTCACTTCCCTTTCGGCGGTGGGGCCGGTCCTCCGGGGCCGCGGCATCGGGCTGGGGGCTCAGGACCTCCATTGGGAGGATCGGGGGGCCTTCACCGGAGCGATCTCCCACCGGATGCTGGAAGCCCTCGAATGCACTCACGTCCTCGTGGGGCATTCGGAGCGCCGCAAGCACTTCGGGGAGACCGACCACACGGTGAACCGGAAGATCCAGGCCGCCTTGCGCGGCGGGCTCCGGCCCGTCCTGTGCGTCGGCGAGGAGGAGCAGGAGCGCACCGGCGGCCGGCTGCGCGCCGTGATTCGCCGGCAGGTAAGCCAGGGACTGGAGGAGATCGACTCCGGGGCCGCCGAGCGGCTCACGATCGCCTACGAGCCGGTCTGGGCGATCGGCACGGGACGGTCCGCCACGCCGGAGGACGCCGCGGAAGCCCACGAGGTGATCCGCCGCCAGCTCGAGCGGATCTTCGGGCCGGAGCGCTCCCGGACGGTCCGGATCCTGTACGGAGGAAGCGTCACCGGAGAAAATGCCGCGGGATTCGCGGCGCGCGCCGAAGTGGACGGCGTCCTGGTCGGCGGGGCCTCGCTCGATGCGCAGAGCTTTGCCGCCATCGTCCACGCCGGCTGGGAGACGCGGCCGATCACGGGATAGGACATCTTTACGTCACGCCGGTCTCTGTGCTAAAGTTCGGGCCCGTCAAAAATCAACCGAGCTTGGAATCGCGAGGTCGGGAGAGAGACTCGAAATGATGATTGCGCTGATAGCCCTCCATATTATCGTCTGTCTGATCCTCATCATCGTTGTTCTTCTCCAGTCGGGAAAGGGAGCGGATCTGGCGGGTGCTTTCGGCGGCGGCGGGAGCCAGACGGCTCTCGGAAGCCGGGGGGCCGCCACCGTCCTCTCCAAGGCGACGACCATCGCCGCGGTTCTCTTCATGTTCACTTCGCTGGCCCTGGCCATCATGTCCTCGCGCCGGACTTCCGCGGTGCTGCAGAGCGCGCCTCCGGGGGGGCAGTCCGCTCCTTTGAAGCCTCCCGCGACGACACCGCCGGCCGGCGGACAGGCCCCCGCGACGCCTCCCTCGGGCGCCGCTCCCGGGACCTCCCAGCCCGCTCCCGGGCAGCCGGCCCCGCAGCAGCCGCCGACGGGTCAGCCGACGAAGTAGCTGCGTTGTCCTCGATTGCCGAAGTGGTGGAACTGGCAGACACACCATCTTGAGGGGGTGGCGGGTAACACCGTGCGGGTTCGAATCCCGCCTTCGGCACCATTCCTTATAACTCCTTGTACTTAAAAACTCCCCTTGCACCCAGGGCAATCGAATGGCCTTCATCCGGCACGTTGGGAAAAGTTGGCTTTCTACCGGAAAGTGGGCCGTAAGAACCGCAGCCAGATTTCCAAGGACAAGTCCATCGTGCTAGGAGAAGTTCCGTCTTTTCATGGAGATGAGGCGGTTTTTTCTGATTGCCCTTCTCTGCATGACGCCGGCCTTTGCCGGGGGGACGACGTTGATAGAGGTCCTTCCTTGATCGCAGTCTTCCTGTGGGAGTGTCCAGAACGAGGAGACCAGTTCGAACCCAGGGTTGTGGAAGCTGGGAGACGCGCATACTCGTCGGCCCCGATGTCCCAAATCCCTCCCTGGATCGGGTTCGCGTCCGCGTAGGAGGGAAGGCCATGGGCCGAGGCAACGGAATTGTTGATGTCCATCTTTCGCCCTGCCGGCATCCCTGTCGAGGTTCCGTGGTCCTTTGCGGGGCTGTTGGACTGGATGTGATAGTCGGAGGAGGCGGCACTCACAAATAGGGGATCCTGGCAGCGATTCTGGTCCGCCGTTCCGTTCGCCGAGCCGTCGAAGTCAGACCCGGGAAGAATCCGAGCACATGAAAATGTAAGCGCACCGATTTGAGCCAGAACAGTTCCTCCAGCGTTAGGCGCGTAGATCAAGTTGTGCTGGAACTGGTTTTGTGCGCCGGCGGAGGTCGGGCTCGTCCAGTTGATGAGCTTCTTCGCGCTGGAGGAGTAGATGAGATTGTTGCGGAGGAGGTTGCCGGTATAGGTGCCGCCTTCCGTAGAATTGAAGGCCTCTCCGACTGGATTGATGCAGGTGTTGTTGTAGATCGAATTATTGGTGAACGTGTTGGAGGTATCTCCGCCTTCAAAGCCAGAGAACCAGAAGCATTTGCCATCCCCCCCGGCCGAGCCCGGAGCTATGCACACATTGTTATAGATCTGGATGTTCCGATGATAGTGATAAACAGGATTCCTCCCCTCGATTGCGAGCTTGAAACAGCTCCCCACGGCAACGAAGACATTGTCGCGGACGGTAATCCCGTCGACCGGCGATTCGAGAAGAATCGCCTTGTTCCCCGACCCTCCACGTCCCGCCGGGATGCATCGCTCCATCAAATTACCTTCCACGAAAAACCCTGAGTAGTCTCCTGAGCCGACGTTAGAGGCCGTCCCGAACGTCGTGCAGTTGGGCGTTCCGCCCATACCGTCCCCAAGCACGGTCGCGCCGCCCATGTCGTGGACCCAATTCCTGGCGAAAGCACCCGTGAAGGGCGCCGACGGATGACTCTCCGTATGAATGCCTTCGCTTGTCGAGTAGCTGAATTCGTTCTCGGTGATCTGGAGATTGTTCACACCGCCGCTTCCGACGACCGAGATCGTGACCGGCCGGGCGCTTCCGGTCTCCGAGTCAATGAACTTGGAGAAGATGTTTCTCGTGATCGTGACGTTCGTGAGATTGCCCTGGGATTGAATCGCGCACCGCGCGCCGTTCCGGAAGGTCAGACCTCGGATCGTCACGTTCGCGTTCGTGCTCGAGGAACTGGTCCCCAGCTCGAGGAGATCGGTGCGCCGGTGGTTCACACCAATCCCCTTGGTCGTGTTGGGATTCGTGACCGTCGGACCCCAGCGGACAAGCAGAGTATTGCCGGAGTCCCCGTTCCAGTTGCAGGCTCCGGACCATCCCACCGCATCATAGGTGGCGGTGATCTGAGCCGCCGAGGGACGCTTTCGCGTGATTGAGCCGTCTGGCTTTCGAGCGAAGTAGAGGCGGTCCTGCGAACCGTCGCACGTAGCCATCTGGTAGTACCACACGTCCGAGCAAGTTCCGGGAACGCCGGCGCAGACACCGGAGGAGCAATCCGAGCATTGCGTCCAGCCGCTCGGAGTGAACCTGATTCCCTCAAGATAGACCGTCTCCTGATCGACGAGGCCGTAGCGATATGGCTGGATGATGATGGGGTGTCCGACAGCTCCGGACTTCACGATGTTCCATTGACCATGCGTGAAGACATCGTAGACACCGGTCGTGCCCGGACAAGTTCCGTGCGCGACGTGCGTCCCGCGAAGGTAAAGAATCTCATCCTGAGCGGACAGCAACTCCGCGCCTTCGCTCAACGTCCTCTTGGGCCCGGTCCTCCCGCAGACATCCGATACACCCGTACCCGACGTCCTACAACCAGGGTCGACATAGTAGGGACCGCCGGCCCAGGCCTGCGCCGCCAGTAAGGCCAGCGGGAAGAAGACCTTCACCCTCTTCATTCTCTTCCTTCACTCCCTCGTGGTGAGCTGGAACGGACTGTAACGGGTGGACTCACGAGATGCAAGTGATCCGCGGCGACACGGCGGCAAGGAAAAGGGGCGCGACGGCTCCGGGACCGCGAATCGAGGACCTCGAGGCGCCGGAACCCGGACCCATTTCTCCCTCCCGGCCGAAGACAATTCCAAGAGGCGAAGAACGAACAAGAGCGACGCGGGGCTGTCACTCTTTCTTGCCGATATCCGATCTGCAAGGTAGAAAGCTTCCTGTGCCTGAAGAGGGGCGGGGTGCGCGATCTCGATTAATGACAAGGGACCGAAGGAGGAGAGGGATGAAGTCCATGACCGGATTGTTCGTATTGCTGGTGGCCGCGGCTCTGGCGACGGCCGCCATCGCCGACGACGTCTATCTGCCGACCGATCTGGTGTCGGACCAGCCCGGCGTCGCGCCGATCCTGGATACGCACCTGGTCAACGGCTGGGGGATCGCGGTGCCCCCGAGCAGCGGCGCGTTTTGGGTGTCCTCGGAAGGCGCGGGCCTGAGCGTCCTCTACTCGGGGGACGTGGGTCCAAATCCGCTCGCGAAAGCCCCGCTGGAGGTCTCGATTCCGGGAGGGCATCCGACCGGCGTCGTCTTCAACACCATCGTCGGCGTCAGCGATTTCGTGATCGCCTCGGGAAGCTCCGCGGCGCCGGCGACGTTTATCTTTGCGTCGCTCGCGGGAGAGGTGACCGGCTGGAGCCCCGCCGTATCGCAGACCAGCGCCCAGCTGGCGTTCCAGGCGACGGATGGCGCGATCTACACCGGCATCGCCCTGGGCAACAACGGCGCGGGCAATTTCCTGTACCTGGCCGACTTCCACAATCGAAAAATCGACGTCCTGAACGCCAGCTTCCAAGTGGCGCACCTGGCCGGATCGTTCACCGACTCCGACCTGCCCGGCGACTATGCCCCCTTCAACGTCGCCATCCTGGGCGGCAGGCTCCACGTCGCCTACGCGAAGCAGGATGCGGACGGCGAGGAGGAGATCACGGGTCCGCATCTCGGCTTCATCGACGTGTTCGACCTGAACGGCAACTTCCTCCAGCGGCTGGTGTCGCAGGGGCGGCTCAACGCCCCCTGGGCAATGGTCGTCGCCCCGGCGGGGTTCGGGCAGTTCAGCGGGGATCTGCTGGTCGGCAACTTCGGGGACGGCCGGATCAACGCTTATGATCCGGCGACCGGGGCGTTCGTCGGGACGCTCAGCCAATCTTCGAACGATCCGATCGAGATCGACGGCCTGTGGGGGCTCGCGTTCGGCAACGGCACCACCGCGGGAAGCGCCACTTCGCTGTATTACGCCGCCGGCCCGAGCGACGAGACGCACGGGCTCTTCGGGAAGATCACGGCGAATCCCGCGGGAACGAGCCCGGTTCACGCGGCCGTTACGGGAGGCAACCTCGTGATCACCGGAAGTCGGGAAAACGACCGGATCGGCGTGCAGATGGACGACAAGACCCAGCGCCTCCTCGTCCTGGCCGACGAGCACGAGGTCGGCTCGTTCGATCCGGCATCGGTGAGCCGCATTCAGCTCCTGGGTTTCGCCGGCGACGACCGGTTCAAGATCGCGAGGGACGTGGCGATTCCGGCGATTCTCGACGGCGGCGCGGGGAACGACAACCTGAGCGGCGGAGGGGGCGCCAACCTGATCCTGGGCGGCCCGGGAGACGACACCCTCCTCGGCTCGGCAGGCCGCGACATCCTGATCGGAGGCGAGGGCGCCGACCGCCTGCGCGGCAACGACGAGGACGATCTCCTGATCGGCGGATCGACGGCTTATGACGGCGACCTCACCGCCTGGCTGGCGATCCAGGGCGAATGGATCTCGGGCGAATCTTACGCGGAGCGCGTCGACCACCTCCGCAACGGCTTGGAAGGGCTGCCGAAGCTCGATGGCACGACGGTTCTCGACGACGCGGCCAAGGACTTCCTCAGCGGGAACCAGGGACTCGATTGGTTCTTCGCGGGACCGGACGATTCGCTCGACCTCGAATCGGGAGAGCAGCAGAACTGAAGCCGCGCCTTATAGGGCGCGGAGGCTTCCTCCGGGCCCCTTTCCGTGTAGGAAGTCGTTGCCGGGCGCCCGGCCCGCTCGTTTCGGGCCTTCTAAAGTGCTCTTACCCTGTCCTCCGGGCGCGCTAATAGAGGACACCCCGGGCGTCGAGAAACGTGGCTGACTTCAACGTGGAGCAATAGGTCGAATCGGACAAGAAGAACGGGACCCTAGTCGGCGAGCAGCTCGATCCCCATGCCGCCTCGCAGGCTGCGGCGGAAGGCCTGGGGAACTTCCTTCACCCAGCGGACCACGCCGCGGGCCGAGCGCTTTCCTTCGGGGCCATCCAGAACCAGGGTCAGGATGGTGTCGGGAGGATAGAGGTTGTTGCCTTGCAGGAAGAGGCCTTTCTCCCCGAGATCGGAGGTGTATCCAAGATGCAGCGCCGTCTCTTCCACGCCGTAGCGCACGGCGATCCGGCGCCGGCTCCGGTCCCGGGCCCTGCGTTCGAATTCGGCGGTCTTCAAGGCCACGGGCTTGCTCCCCGAAAACGAGTCGGCGTGGCTCGGCGCGCAGCCCGCGGGCTCGCCCCGAGCCGCCCGCCTAGCTCTGGGTACCCTGGGGCCACTGGAAGAACTGACCGTCGGAGAAGACGATGTCGCAGTTGAAATTTGAGGTCATTCCGCCGGACCAAGTTCCCTGAAACCCGTCCTTACCCAGGCTGACGACGGTGTAGCTCGAGCCGTCGGCGGGCGTCGCGACGCTCCAGGTGTGATCCCAGCCGTCTCCCTGCGGCGGGGTCTTGATGAAGAACGGCGAGATGTAGGTCTTGAGCGTGGGCCAGTCCGACACGCCCATCGGGTAGGTCGCATGATCGATATGATAGAGCTCGACCGCCTCCGAAATGGAATGCAGGTCCACCATCGAGCGCTTCTGCTTTCCCTTATCGAGGGCGTTAGTCAGGCTCGCCATGGCGATGGCGGCGATGATTCCGAGGATCGCGACGACGATGAGTAGCTCGATGAGGGTGAAACCGCTTTGTTTGCGCATGGCAGCGCCCCTTTCCATTCCTTGACCGCCCATTCTTGCAGCAACGCCGATGCCAAAAAGACGGCCTCCCGGGGCGAGAGGACAACTGCTTGTGGTTTCATCGGCTTCCAAGCCGCGGACCGGTGTCCCTCGCGGATGCGGGATCGGAGGCGACGAAAAACTAACGATTTCCGTCTTTCGATGTTCAAAACGACTGACAGAATCTGTCAGGAGGAGGGGGGCGGCCCTTTGCGGCCGAGCGAGGAGAGCGAGATCGCCAGGGAGACGAAGATGGCGATCATCGGGATCACGAGGGTAAACATGATCTTCTCGCCGATGACCAGTCCGACCCGCGACGAGGAGCCCCAGAGATAGGACGCCGCCGCCACTCCGAGCGCCGCGCCCCAGAGCGGCGGAAGCCATCCTCGGCGATGAGTCTTGCCGGCCATTCAATCCTCGAAGCGCCGCGCCATCCCGGCGCTCCGCGTGAGCTCCCCGGCGAACAGCTCCAGCTGCATCGCCGCCGGCGGCGGGTTCGATTTGCCGGGGCGATAGATCCCCTCGCGCCGCGCGTATTCCAGGATTTGGAAGTAATAGGACTTGAAGCGGGGGCCGTGGTTGAAGTGCTTCAGGTGCGCCAGCTCGTGGCACACCGTGTTGATCAGGCTCGAATACTTGAGGGCGGCCCCGGTCTTCGCATGCGTCAGCCGCACCGCGATCCGCCCGTCGGCATAGCAGACGCCGTAGCGGCGCTTGACCTGGGGCTTTTCCGGGGCGATCTCGCGGTAGGTCAAGCCGAAGTGGCGCGCGATCCGCTCCGCGTCCTGCCGGACCCGCGACATCAGGCCGGAATGATCGGCTCTTTTCCGAGGGGGAGAAAACAGGGAGGCGGCCGCCCGCCGCTTCAAACGCCTCACGTGCCTCCGTAACCGATGGTGACGCGGCCCGCCTCGACGATCACGGGAACGCGCCGCTGGCCCTTGGAATGGGAGAGCATCTTCGTCAGCAGCGCCGGATCGCTCTTCACGTCGAAGTACTCGACCGGGCCGCCCTTCTGCGCGTAAGCCTCACGGGCCTCCTGCGTGTAGGGTCAGCCTTCCTTCCCGAAGATGAGAACCTTCTCGGCCATGGAACCTCGCTGGGTCAACGGCTGCCGGCCGCGCGCACCTTGCCGGCCCGAGGTCCCTTCGGAGACTGCTCGATTTCGAAATCGACCTCGACTCCTTCGGACAACGATTCGAAGCTCAAGCCGTCCAGCGAGCTCTGGTGGAAGAACACCTCCTGGCCGTCGTTGCCGCGAATGAAGCCGAATCCCCGATCCTTCATCAGTCGTTTGATCTTTCCGGTGGGCATCACCGCTCTCCTTCATCCCCTCGGGTGTTTCCTGTCAGTTTTCCGAAGGATCCCGAGGATGGCCGCCGAATCGATTCTGTCTCCCCACGGAGTGCGGAGTCGTTCAACGTGTGAATTTTTCGGATCATATACGGGGCCGAAAGGGTTGTCAATGAAGTGGTTGCCCCGAACTCTCCGGAACCGCTGTATGATTCTTCCGGCCGCCTTTGGGCGGGAGGAGAGCCCTTGAAAGGCAAGCCGATCATCAAGAGTTACGAGCGCTACGCCGGCGCCCTGGGGCTGATCTTCCTGCTCTGGTTCATCGTCCTCGCCATCCGGCCGCTCGATCGGCAGGACTGGGCCCTGGAAAACGCGCTCGTCCTGGTAATCGTCGGGACCCTGGTCGCGACCCGGAAGCTTTTTCCATTCTCCCGCATCTCCTACACCCTTCTCTTCCTCTTCCTGTGCCTCCACGAGGTCGGAGCCCACTACACCTACGCGAAAGTCCCTTACGATCACTGGCTGGCGGCGCTGACCGGCGGCCGCTACGAGCACGTCGCCGCGCTGCACCGGAACCACTTCGATCGCCTGGCTCATTTCTCTTTCGGACTGTTGTGCGCCTACCCGATCCGCGAGGTCTTCCTGCGCGTCGCCGAGGCCCGCGGCTTCTGGGGATACTATCTGCCTCTCGACGTCACGATGGCCTTCTCCATGCTCTTCGAGATCCTGGAGTGGATCATCGCGAAGATCTTTGGCGGGGACCTGGGGATCGCCTACCTGGGGTCCCAGGGGGACGTCTGGGACGCTCAAAAAGACATGGGCCTCGCTTGCCTGGGGGCGATCCTGGCGATGACGCTCACGGCCGCGATCAATCTGCGCCTCCAGCGCGATTTCGGGCGGGAATGGGCGGAGAGCCTGCGGGTCAAGGGGCGGCGGCCCCTCGGCGAGAACGCTCTGGTCAGGCTGCTGACGAGGCGGAAGCGGAAGCCGCGTCTCAGCGCCTGACGGCGTCGCCTGTATGTCCATCCTCTTCCTCCCGCGGGGAAGTTCCATTATCCTCGGCTCCGCGGCCTGCGATCGAGCACTCCTCCCGGGAGACGGTCGCGAGCGCTTTTCCGGGGAGACAGTTTGGCGACACTGGTGCTTTCGGCCATTTTCACCTTGCTTCTGGCGGGGTGCGTCTGGGCGGGCTTGAAAATCTGGGGCTCCTCGAAGCGCGACGACCGATGAGGGGGGGGCGGCTCGCCGGCGCCCGGTGAATCAGGTCGATGCGCCTTCCGGCGCCAGCTCGAAGCGGATCAGGCTGATTTCGGTCTCCCAGGTCATCGACGGATAGAACTTCCGCATCCCCTGGAGGACCACCTCCCGGCTCTCGAAAAGGTCGTCCCTCGCCTCTTCCTCCGTCACCTCCTTCAGGGGCTTGCATTCGCAGGCGGTGATCCGGAGCCGGAGGACGGCGCCTTCGGCGCATTTTCCCTCGACGATCTCGCCGGATAGGAACCTGCGGCGGCCGGCGCGAAAGGTGATCCGCTTTCTGCCGGAGAGGATGTCCTCCAGCGCCCCTTCGGAGAAGCGGATGCAACGGCGAGCCGGGGGATCCATCAGACGCCTCCTGGCGCTTCCCGGCGGCATCGCTCGATCCCGAGCCGCGGCGGGCCATGCCGCTTGGCGCGCCGCTTGCGGAGGAGTATCATGGAATCAAGCTAAGAGGTGCCGCCATGAAGATCAAAAGCGCTCTCGCCGTGATTGCCGCGCTCTTCCTGTTCTCACCCGCTTTCGCCGCGGACCGGAACATCGACGTGTCGGTCGTTCTCGATCTCCTCGACGCGGGGGTTTCCGACCGCGCGATCGAGCGCTACGTCGAGAAGAACGAGTTCGCCTTCGAGCTCTCCTCCCGGGACCTCAAGGATTTGAAGGAAGCAGGAGCCTCCGACGAGCTGATCGAGTTCCTGCAGGGCCGCGAGGACGACAAGTACGGCGACGCCGAGGAATACGGGGTGAGCTCGTACCCGCCATCCTATTCCTACGGTCTGTACTACGGCTACCCCTACTACTATTCGGGGTTCTACTACCCTTATTATCCCTATTATTACGGCCCCTACTTCAACTACAGCTATCGCTATCCCTACTACGGCGGCCGCCGCTCCGGCGGATCGGGCGTGGTCTCGCACTGGTATCGCAACCGGTCGGGCGGCTCGACCGGGACGACGACCCGCTCGAGTCCCTCGAGAGGCTCATCCTCCCATCGCGGCTCCTCCTCGCAGCGCGGCGGCGGGGGCGGCCGCAGGCGCTGAGCCGACTAGTCGCGTCTCCGAAATCCCGTTACCTTTGGCCGTCGACTCGCGGCGGGCTTCTGCCGCGGGGTCCAAACCGCCCCGGATTCGCACGTACCGTTTTGGGCGTGCGATGCTCCGGCGCGCCTGGCCATTCGCACGGCCTTGGCGGTCTCGGGATTAGCGTGATTTCTGAAACCCACCGCTGAAGCGCTGAAAGTGATTCAGCGGCCCGTGACCTGAGCCGACGGGCCGCGCCCGCCGCATCGCCTCCTCCACGTAGCGCTTCGCCTCCCCGACCGCCGAGCGAGCTCCTTCCCCGAGCGCGAGAAGCGCCGTAATGGCAGCCGAAAATGTGCATCCCGTGCCGTGATCGCACCGGGTCCGGATACGCGCTCCGGCAAACTCCGTGAACGATTCGCCGTCGAACAGGACATCGAGCGGCTCCCCTTCGGCATGCCCCCCCTTGATCACCACGTGCCGCGCGCCCATTCGATGAATTTCCCGCGCCGCCTCCCGCACGGCGGCCGGCGAGGCAAGGGTCCGTCCCGTCAGGATCTCCGCCTCGGGGAGGTTCGGCGTGATCACCCGGGCCAGCGGAACGAGTCCGCGGCGCACCGCCTCCACGGCGTCCGCCTGCAGAAGCACGGAGCCCGATTTCGAGACCATCACCGGATCCACGACGAGATTCGGGATCCGGTGCCGCCGCACCGCCTCCACCACCGTCTCGACGAGAGTGCGGCTGGCGAGCATCCCCGTCTTGGCCGCGTCCGTCCCGATGTCCTGCAGCACCGCGTCGATCTGGGCGACGACGAATTCGGCGGGAACCTCGTGAATGGCCCGAACCTCCCGCGTGTTCTGGGCGGTGAGCGCGACGAGCGCGCTCGTACCGTAGACGCCGAAGGCCGCGAACGTCTTCAGGTCGGCCTGGATGCCCGCGCCCCCTCCCGAATCGGAGCCCGCGATCGTCAGGGCCCGCGGCGTCGTCCGGGCGCGGCTCATTCGCGGGCCCTCCCGGTTTCCTCCCGCTCTTCCTCTGTCCGGCGTCGGCGAAGTGGCGCGCCTATCGACGCCAGGAGGTCGCGCACCGCCTTCTCGGGATCTTCGGCCGCCATCACCGCGGAGATCACCGCGATCCCCGCGGCTCCGGCCTCGATCACCGAAGCGGCGTTGGCGGCGTGAATCCCGCCGATCCCAACCACCGGAATCGAGACGGCCTTCACGATGGCCGATAGACCTTCCAGGCCGAGCGCTGGACCGGCGTCGGGCTTCGTGGAGGTAGGGAAGACGGGACCGGCTCCCAGGTAGTCGGCCCCCGCTCTCTCGGCGGAGAGGGCCGCCTGGGGAGTTCGGGCCGAGACCCCCAGGAGCCGCGGCCTGGGCAGGAGGCGCCGCGCTTCCAGAGGCGGAAGATCCTCGGGACCCACGTGAACCCCGTCCGCCTCCAGGACGAGGGCCAGATCGACGCGATCGTTGACGAGGAACGCGGCCTGATGCCGGTGCGCCATCCTGCGCATTTCGGCGCCCAGGGGCAGGAGGTCGCGCGGGGAGGCGCTCTTGTCGCGCAGCTGGACGGCCGTAGCGCCCGCCGCCAGGGCAGCGGCCACGATCGGCAGGAGGGGGCGGTCTCGCGTCAGGGCGGGATCGGTCAGGACGTACAGTTCGAAGCGCATCGGAGTCAGGCCCGCCGTGCCGCCGTCAGAGCCTCTCCGTACGCCGCCCAGAACGGATCCACGCCGGGGTGCGCCAGCTCGGACTCCGCGCCCCCTTCGGCCAGCACGATCCCCTGCTCCTTCTCCGTCACCTCGCCGATCAGGGCGGCCGGGATCGAGACTCCGGACCAGGCGGCGAGCAGCGCCTGGGCTCGATAGGGCTTGCAGGTGACGATGAGCGTGCCTTCACTGATGGAGGTGAAGGGATCGATGCCGAAATGGCCGCACACCCGGGAGACCGCCTCCGGCACCGGAATGGCTTCCTTCTCGATGCGCATCCCCACGCCGGAGGCCTGCGCCACCTCGACCAGCCCTCCGAACAGACCGCATTCCGTGGCGTCGTGCATCGCCGTCACGCCACGATTCCGGACGCCAATCGCCGCGGCCACGCGGCAATCCTGCACCACCGTCATCCGTTGGAAGAGGCCGGCGGCCTCGCGCGCCGTCCCGGCCCCGAGCTCCTTCTCGATCCGCTCCGGAAAGGTGACGCCGAAGAGGGCGGTGGCCTCGATCGCCGGTCCCTTGGTGATCAGGACCTGATCTCCCGGCTCGGCCATGGCGGGCGTCACGTAGCGGTTCGCGGGGCCGATCGCCGCCACCATGCCGCCACCGACCATCGGATAGGCGCATCCCTCGTAGCGCGCCGTGTGGCCGGCGACGACGCTTATCCCCAGGGCGCGGCATTCGGCGTCGATGCTCCGCCAGAGGATTTCCAGCTCTTCCTCGGTGATCGACAGCGGCAGGTTGAGATCGAACGCGGCGAAGGCCGGCGGCAGCGCCGACGTGGCGGCGTCGGAGGCGAGGATGTGCACGGCGAACCACGCGGCGCGCTCCCAGCCGTACTCCGGAACCACGAACACCGGATCGGTGGTGAGGGCCATCACGATCCCCTCGGCCACCTCGATGATGCCGACGTCGACGCCATGGCGGGGACCGACCAGAACTTTGGAGGAAGGCGCCCCCAGATGGGGAAAAATGACGCGCTCGAAGAACTCCGGGGAGATTTTCCCCATGGGTGGAAGCTTCCCGCTCATCGCGGTCTCCTTCGCCGGCGGATCCTTCCGGAATCGATGGCGCTATGCTAGCACACCGCCCGTTGGACGCCGTGGGCCGCTGTGCTATCATCAACCCACTTGAAGGATCTCATTCAAGGATCTCCTTCCATGACGAGCGCACGTCTCGCCCGACCGAGGTGCTGCGGAGGTTCCGCATGAGCCAGGAAACGATGGGAGCGGTGGTCAAGTCGCGCGCTTCCGCCGGCGCGGAATGGAAGCAGGTCCCGGTCCCGCAGGTCGGCCCCGAGGACATCCTGATCGAGGTCAAGGCGGCTTCCATCTGCGGAACCGATCTGCACATCTATCAATGGGACGAATGGGCGAGCCAGCGGATACACATCCCCCAGGTGATGGGGCACGAAACCGCAGGCGAGGTCGTGGAGACCGGGAAGGAAGTCACCACTGTCAAAGTGGGGGATTACGTCTCGGTCGAAACCCACATCACGTGCGGAACCTGCTATCCCTGCCGCGTGGGGCGCGCGGAGGTCTGCAGCAACGTCAAGATCGTCGGGGTGGACACCGACGGATCGTTCGCCCGCTATCTGAAGCTTCCCGCCCGGTGCGCCTGGAAGAACGACCGCTCTCTGCCGCCCGAGATCGCCGCGCTTCAGGAACCGCTGGGCAACGCCGTGGACACCGTGATGGCGGAGGACGTCTCGGGGAAGACGGTGGTGGTCCTCGGCGCGGGGCCGGTGGGCCTGCTCGCCATGGGCGTGGCGCGCGCCTCGGGCGCCTCGGTCATTTTCGCCACCGACATCTCCGACTACCGCCTCGGCCTCGCGAAGAAGATGGGGGCGACGCACACGTTCAACCCCAAGCGCGACCGTGTCGTGGAAGCGGTGATGGATCTGACGCGGGGAGACGGCGTGGACGTGGTGATCGAGATGTCGGGGAACCCCGACGCGCTGGCTCAGGGGTTCAAGGTTCTGGCTCCCGGAGGGCGCCTGTCGCTCCTGGGGCTGTCGCACGGGCCGGTGCGGATCGACCTGAACAATGCCGTGATCCTCAAGGGGGCCCGCATCTACGGAATCACGGGACGCAAGATCTTCACGACCTGGTACAAATCGTCCCGCCTGCTGACCTCCGGGATCCTGGACTTGAACCCCCTTTTGACCCACCGCCTTCCCGTCACGCAGTTCGCCGCGGCCATGGACCTCATGCAGAAGGGGGAATGCGGAAAGATCGCGCTGCTTCCCGCGGCGTGATCGCCGGCGCCGGATGACCGGCGATCGCTTCAGGAGGACGGCCATGCCCAAGCTCGATTTCATTCCCCAGGAACTCGCCGCGCTGAAGGAGCAGGGGCTCTACATCAACGTCCGCGTCGTCGATTCCCCGCAGGGAGCCTGGATCAACGTCGACGGGCGAAAAGTCCTGAATCTCTGCTCCAACAACTATCTCGGCTTCGCCAACCACGATCTGCTCAAGCGCCGCGCCCAGAAGGCGATCGAAACGCTCGGCGTCGGGCCGGCCGCCGTGCGGACGATCGCCGGCACGCTTTCGATCCACCGCGAGCTGGAAAGCCGCATGGCCCGCTTCAAGGGCGTGGAGGCCGCGCTCGGGTTTCAATCGGGGTTCTGCGCGAATCTGGCGGCTCTCGGGGCCTTGGCCGGTCCGGAAGACGTCATCTTCTCCGACGAGCTGAATCACGCCAGCATCATCGACGGCTCGCGCCTCTCCCGCGCCAAGGTCGTCCGCTACGCCCATGCGGATCCCGCGGACCTCCGCGCCAAGCTGCGCGCCGAGGCCGCGGCGCGACGCCGGCTCGTCGTGACCGACGGCGTGTTCAGCATGGACGGCGACATCGCCCCCCTGCCCGAGCTGTGCTCCGTCGCGGCGGAATTCGAGGCCCTGGTCATGGTGGACGACGCCCACGGCGAGGGGGTGCTGGGGAGATCGGGCCGCGGAATCGTCGATCACTTCGGGCTGCACGGGAAGGTCGATCTTGAGGTCGGGACGCTGTCCAAGGCGTTCGGCGTGGTGGGCGGCATCGTCGCCGGCAGCCGGGACGTGGTGGACTACGTGGAGCAGAAGGGGCGGCCCTTGCTGTTCTCCAGCGCGGTCCCGCCGGCCGACGTGGCGGCCTGCATCGCCGCCATCGACGTGCTGGAGCGCTCCTCCGAGCCGGTGGATCGCCTGTGGGCCAATACCCGCCGGTTCAAGGAGGGGATGCGCGCCCTCGGCTTCGATCTCGGGCGGAGCGAGACGCCGATCACACCCGTCATGATCGGCGATCCCAAGCTCGCCGGCGCGTTCTCGCGAAAGCTCTTCGAGGAAGGAATCTTCGCCATGTCGATCGGATATCCGACGGTGGCGCGCGATAAGGCGCGGATCCGGGTCATGAACTCGGCCGCGCATTCCGACGAAGACCTGAGCTTCGCCTTGGAAGTCTTCGGCAGGGTGGGGCGGGAGCTGGCGATCCTGCGCTGATGGACCCGGGATTCCTAGCCTCCCGAGGGCTTGGCCCCGCGCTTCTCTCCTTCCGTCTTGCCTTCCTTCAACGAGCCGATCCCCAGGACCAGGATCCTTTCCCCGGGATAGAGGGAGCGGTAGATCTCCTGGGCCCGCTCGGCGGGAAGCCGGATTTCGATCCGAATCGACTCCTTGCCCGCCCTCCTCGCCACCCAACGACGCATCGCCCTCCGCAGCGCGGTGAAGCCCGACTTCCAAGTGATCCGGCGCTCGCCGACGACGCGGATTCTCACCGGCTCCTCGAAGGAGAGAACGTATTCGCTCGGAGGATCGGGCGGGAAGATCTTCGGGTCCTTGAGCGGGTCCACCGGCTTGTCGGGATCGGGCGGCTTGATCACCTCACGGGGAGCCCCCCGCTCCTTGAGGACCAGGAGAGTGAGATGGCGCGGATCCAGGCTGGCGGTCCCGGCGGCGCCGCGCAGGGAGCCGATCTGGAACGGGATGGATTTGGGACTCATCCCGCTGATGCGGTATTCCAGGCGGCCGGAAAGCAGATCCAGAACTAGGTAGGGCAGCTTGGAGGCCGCCAGGGGAAGCTCCGCTTCCAGGCGCCGGGTCTCCTGTTCCAGCGTCGGCCGGACTTTCGTAGGGGGGTACTCCGGGGCGCGGGACATGAGCAAAGCGATGACGGCAAACCCCGCCACCAGCAGGACGGCGCAAAACCCAAGGATCAGCCAGCTTCGATTCATGTCTCGAGGAATACCCCGCCGGCGGCGGCCGTGCTCGGACTTCAGAAGATGTAGACCGGAGTTCCGACCTTTACGGCGTGAAAGACGGCGTCGAGATCCTTCGCGCCCAACCGGACGCAGCCGTGGGTCACCGACATGCCGAGCGACCGCTCGTAGAGGGTTCCGTGGATCAGGTAGCCGTCTCCCAGGTCCATGGCGTAGGCTCCCAGCTCGTCGGGAGCGAGGCGCTCGGAGCTTTTCTTGGGCAGGTCCTCCCCCTCCTCGATGAACGCCCAGTCGGGCTTGATCCAGACCGGCCGGACGACCTTCTTCTGGATTCGGAACTCGCCCTTCGGAGTGTCGAACGTCCATTCCCGCTTGCGCGGATGGTCGGGAAGGAAACGGCCGCTTCCCGTGGAGCAGATCGCCTCGCGCAGGACCTTGCCCTCGCGCATCAGAAACAACCGGTTGACGCCGGTGTCGATAAGGAGGTACGTCCCTCGGGGGGCGAGCGCCGCGATCCGTTTCTTCAGATCGTCACGCTTCTCCTGCAGATTTCGCGGCTTGCGGGGCCGGGGCGGGCGCGCGACGGCGGGCGGCTCGGGAGGAGGCTGCTCGCGCGAAGGCTCTTCGACCGCGGGGGGCTCCTGGGCCGGCGGCGGCTGTTCCTGGGGAAGATCGGGCGATGGGGGGGGCGGGTTTGGCGCCGGCTCGTCCTGAGGAGGGGGAGCCGGGGGAGGCCGGTCCTCCTCCTGCATCAATCCGGGCGCCGCGGACGCCCGCAGAAACCCCAGGACGAGCGCGGCGCTCAGGCCGAGAACCGCCACGGTGCCAGCGCGCCGGATCACCATGAATCCTCCGAATCGCGGGGGTTGTACCCGACGATGGCGACGGAGGTGCCGATCCTCGCCAACCGGAACAGCTCGTTCATCTCCGAATTGGTGAGCGCCACACACCCCTTCGTCCAATCCTGGTCCCGTCCTCCCTCTCCGTGGATTTCGATGAGCCCTCCCGGATCGGCCCCCTTGGGGATCGAGCCTTGCCGCCTGGCCTGCTCGAAGCGCCGGCGGTCCTGTTCGTTGGGATAGTCGAGCAGAAAGGCCCGGTAATACCGGGTCTGTCCGGGGCCGCGAATCTGCTGGATTCGGTACAGCCCTTCAGGGGTGGCGTCATCCCCCGCCCGGAGCTTGCGCTCCATCCCTCCCAGTCCGATGTCGACGGTATAGGTGCCGGCTCTCTTGCCGCTGCGATAGACGGTGAGGCGCCGGCGGAGCTTGTCGACCACGAAAGAGACCCCTCCGGAGCGACTTCGGCGGACCGCCTCGTCGACCCACTTTCTCCAGGACGGGATGTCGGGATGCGAGGTGTACCGGACCATGGAAGAAAGCAGGAGCTGCTCCGCCTGGCGGATGCGCTGCGTGCCGCTCTGCGCCGCCTGGAGCGCAGCCGGGTAGTCCTTGTTCTTCATCCTCACCTCGGCCACTTCCAGATCGACGGCCGCCCCCACCAGCAAGCGGGAAACCTGCGGATCCTTCGGGGCCACGAAGCGCTTGATTTCGCGGGATCGATCCAGGAGATCGCGCAGCGCCGCCAGCTCCGAGGCGGTGTCGCTCTGGCTCTTCTGCCGCCGGTCTCCGGCCAGCTTCATGGCCCGGACCGCCATGAACCTCGACTGCTCGGCAAGCGAGATGGTGGCCCGGTAATCCCGGCGAAAGGCGAGGCGCGAAGACTCCATGACCTCGCTGCGTTGCGCGCGGCGCAGGTCCTGTTCCGCCTGCTTCAGCTCGTCGGCCGCGTAGCGGCCGGCCTCGGCGCGCCGGGCGCGCTCCACCGCAGTCCGGGCAGCGGCCAGGATGGCGACGGGAGGCTTTTCACAAGCGACGAGGAGAAGGAGGGAAAGCGCGGCGGCCACAGCAAGAAAACCCCGGCGGGTCCGCCAAGCCGGGGCGGATCCGCCGGGATTCGATTTCGACGGCTCGGGGCGTCTGCTATTTCTTGGCACCAGACCGTGTCGCGGCAGCCTGGGCGATCTGATCGCTGATGCTCGTGGCCTTTTCTTTGACCGAATTGGCCTTGTCCCTGGCGGTCATGTAGTCGTTGCTGCTCATGGCCGTCTGGGCCTCGCTGAGGGTGGCCGCCAGCCCATCCAGGTCCTGCTGGAAGAGAGCCAGATCCGCCTTCGTGTCCTTGCCCTTCGGGGCCCCGGCAAGGGCCGTCTTGGCGCTCTCGAGGGCGGTCGTAGCGTCGTTGATGGCGGTGGTGGCCTCGTTCTTGGCCGTCTCCATGTTCGTCGCGGCGGCTTCCTTCGCCTTCTCCGCGTCCGCCTTGGCCGTGTTGGCCAGCTCCTTCGCCTTGTCGTAGTTCTTGAACATCTTCTGCGACTGAGCGTCGATTTCGGCCTGGGCAGCGTTGATGCTGCTCTCGGCGGCCTGATACTCCGCGCTGGCGTACTTGTCGGCCTGGGCGGTCTTCGCGTCTTCCAGGGCAGCCTTCGCGCCATCCATCTCCGCTTGCGGAGGCTTGCCGCAGGCGATCACGGTCGCCAGCGCCACCACGAGCACAGCCATTCCAAGCCAAGACCGTTTCATCGGTTTCCCTCCTGTGACGTTTGGAATCCCCAGCGGCGCGTCTACGCCTCCGGCACGCAACATGAACGCGCGAATCAGCCTTCCGCGGAACGTGTTTCGGGCACCACCTCCCTCACACCGAGGTCCATTCGACTCGGTCGGTCCTGGCGCTCCGCGGCACGACAGCCTGGAGCGGGCGGGGGCCATCCCGGAGGAACCTCCAGACCGGCCCATCGGGACTTGGCCGACCCAACCCTGCGAAAAGGATGCGTATTATAGCAGAAATGAATTCCCGTCAAGATTGCCCCCCGGGAGGGGGCTGATTCCCGCGCCGGACGCCGAGATTCTCTTTGGGATCAAGAGATTGCATTCGCCAGCCTGAAGCCCTGGGACTCAATGCCGGGGCGCCGGACGGGCGCTTCGGGCGGCCGGTGCCGCGCCGTAGGGTGCGCTGGCGGGCCTTCCCGGCTTCCCGTCCTCAATCCCCATTTCCTTCAGGAGCTCCTCGATTCCCTCCAGACGATAGTCGCTCTGCATCGAGCAGAACTTCGGACCGCACATCGAACAGAACTCGGCGCTCTTGAAGTACTCGGCGGGCAGCGTCGCGTCGTGCATGGCTCGGGCCGTTTCCGGGTCGAGGGCGAGGTCGAACTGCCGGTTCCAGTCGAACGCGAACCGGGCCCGGGAGATCTCGTCGTCTCTCTGGCGCGCCCCGGGCCGCTGGCGGGCCACGTCGGCGGCGTGCGCGGCGATCTTGTATGCGATCACTCCTTGACGCACGTCGTCCTCGTTGGGCAGCCCCAGATGCTCCTTGGGAGTGACGTAACAGAGCAAGGAGGCCCCTGCCTGACCGGCCATCGCCGCTCCGATGGCGGAGCTGATGTGGTCGTAGCCGGGGGCGATGTCGGTCACCAGCGGGCCCAGGACGTAAAAGGGGGCCTCGTGGCAAATCCGCTGCTGCATCTCGACGTTCATGGCGATTTGATCCATCGGGACGTGCCCCGGCCCCTCGATCATCACCTGCACGTCCCGGTCCCAGGCGCGCAGCGTGAGCTCCCCCAGGGTCTCCAGCTCGGCGAACTGGGCGGCGTCCGAAGCGTCGGCCAGGCACCCCGGCCGCAGGCCGTCGCCCGCGCTGATCGTGACGTCGTACCGCCTGCAAATCTCCAGGATCTTGTCCCAGTGGGTGTAGAGCGGGTTCTCCGCGCGGTTCGCCATCATCCAGTGGGCCAGGAGAGACCCGCCGCGGCTGACGATGCCGGTGATCCGGTTCCGGGCCAGCGGGAGATGGCGCAGAAGCACGCCGGCATGCAGGGTCATGTAGTCGACCCCCTGGCGGGCCTGGTGCTCGACCATGTCGATCAGATCCTCCGCCTTCATCGCGTCGATGGAGTCCAGCTCGGCCACGACTTGATAGATGGGAACCGTGCCGATCGGAACGGAGCTCTCCCGAACGATGGCCTCGCGGATGGCGTCGATGTCTCCTCCGGTGCTGAGGTCCATGACGGTGTCGGCCCCGAGCTTCACGGCGGTGCGGAGCTTGCGAAGCTCCTCCTCCACGTCGGAGCTCACGGCCGAATTCCCGATGTTCGCGTTGATCTTGCAGGACAGGGCGAGGCCGACTCCCATCGGCTCGAGGCGCTCGTGGTTCACGTTCGCCGGGATCACCAGGCGTCCGCGGGCCACCTCGGCGCGGACGAGAGCGGCGTCGACCCCCTCGCGCTCGGCGACGAATTCCATCTCCGCCGTGACGACGCCTTGACGAGCCAGGGCCCTTTGCGTCGCCGGCTCCCCCGCGGGGACACGGGTTCTTGTCTTGTTCATCCGAGACCTCCCTGGCCGGCGGACATCGAACAGCCCCCCCGGCCCCTGCCGGAAGGATCGAGGAATGCTACCCCACTCCCCCGGGTCGATCAATCAGCCGCGGCTTTTCTTCGGCTCAACGCTTCTTGAGAAGGACGCCGCTGTAGAAGAAAGCCGCCGACGCGCCCCCCAGGAGAGGGCCGATCCAATAGACGAGATGGTTGTTCCAATGCCCGGAGGCCATGGCGGGGCCGAAGGCCCGGGCGGGATTCATGGCGGCCCCGGTCAGCGCTCCGCCCATGAGGATGTCGGCGCAGACCATCAGACCGATCCCGAAACCGGCGATCTTGGGGGCCCGCTCGTCGACGGCGGTGGCCCATACGGCGAAAACCAGGAGAAAGGTCAGGACCGCTTCGATGAAGATGCCGGCTCCGGCCGAGACGCCAGGGTCGAGATCCGGGGTTCCCAGGGCGCGCGCCTGCCAGACGTGCGGCGCGAACATCATCCGGAGGAAAAAGCCTCCCAGGGCGGCCCCGACGAGCTGCGAGACGATGTAGGAGATCCCCGTCCGGCGGTCCATCCTCCCCGTCATCATGAACCCGAAGGTGACCGCCGGGTTGAGGTGCCCGCCGGAGAGATTCATCGTGCCGCTCACGGCGACGGACAGCGCCAGCCCGTGGGCGATGGCGATTCCCAGCAGACCCAGGCCTCGCCCCGTGAGCTCGTCCTGGCAGATGGAGCCCGCACCGATGAAGATCAAGATGAACGTGCCGATGGCTTCCGCGACAAAGGCTTTCATGGAATCCTGCATGGAACCTCCACCGACGGCCAAGGGTAAGGGAAGGAATGGGCGTCCTTCTCCGGGCGTTCCATCCCGGAAACGGCCAATAGGGTGTCTTAAGGAGGGCGCGCTGTCAACGCCGATCCGGCCGCAGGGGCCGGGGGGAAGGAAGTCAGGAGGGCGGATGGGTCAGTGGGCGCTGCGCTCCAGGAATCTCTCGGCATCGAGGGCGGCCATACATCCCGTCCCCGCGGCGGTGATGGCCTGCCGGTAGACGTGATCCGCGACGTCTCCGGCGGCGAAGACGCCGGGGACGCTGGTGGAGGTCCCGCCGAGGGTCACGAGATAGCCGTTCGCGTCCATCTCCAGCTGTTCGCGGAAAATGCGGGAGTTGGGAACGTGGCCGATCGCCACGAACACTCCGTCGCACCTCACCTCGCTGATCGCCCCGGTCTTCAAATTGCGGAGCACGGCGCGCTCGACTTTCCCTCGAGCCGGATCCCAGATCTCCTCGATGACCGAGTCCCAGACGAAGGAGATCTTCGGGTTCTTGAAGGCCTTCTCCTGCATGATCTTGGAGGCCCGCAGCTTGTCGCGGCGATGGATGACCGACACCTTGGAGGCGAACTTCGTGAGAAAAACAGCCTCCTCCATGGCGGAATCTCCTCCGCCCACCACCAGGATTTCCTTCCCCTTGAAGAAGAAGCCGTCGCAGGTAGCGCACGTGGAGACGCCGTGCCCGATGAGCTTCCTTTCCGACTCCAGCCCGAGCAGGCGGGCGTCGGCGCCGGTCGCCACGATAAGGCTGCGGGTGCGGTAGGTCTCGCCATCGATAGTGAGGGACAAGGGAGAGGTCTTGAGATCCGCGGCGGTCGCGTCCCCGGTGACGAAACGGGCGCCGAAGCGCTGCGCTTGCGCGCGCATCTGTCCGATGAGCTCCGGCCCGAGGATGCCGGTGGGGAATCCGGGGAAGTTCTCCACTTCCGTGGTCATCGTGAGCTGCCCTCCCGCGGCCCTCCCCTCCACCACGAGGGGCTGCAGATTCGCCCGGGCGGTGTAGATGGCGGCCGTGAGGCCGGCCGAGCCCGATCCCAGGATGATCACGCTCTCGATCATCTCCGCCCCCCGGCTCTCGTCGGCCTCCCGCCGGTCCGAGAGCCCCAGCAGCGGATCCAGCTTGCCGTCTCGGTCCAGCGCCCGCAAGTCGTCATACCCTCCGATTCCCGTTCCGTCGATGAAGATCTGCGGAGCCGTCTTCCTGCCGCCGGAGCGCTGGCGCATTTCGAGCTCCAGATCGGGGGCTCCGTCCACGGCGATTTCCTCGAACGCCACCCCTTTGGACAGGAGAAGCGCCTTCGCTTGCCCGCAAAACCCGCAATATTTTCTTGTGTAGATCGTCACTTCCGGCATGCGCGGCCCTCCGTGCGCGGAACTGCCCGGCGCCGATTCGGGGCGCTATTCTAGCATGGCCCGGTGAAACCCTTTTCTTGGCGGAGCGTTCGGGCGCTTTCCTTCTTGAGATGCCGGCCACCCCCGCGGAGGTTCTCACCGGCCCTTGTGCGGCGAGCCGTTGACACGCGGCGCCACCGGTCCCCATAATCCCCTTCCTCCCCATCGGAATCGGAGCATTCGATGAATGACGAACGCTCGGGAACGGCCAAGACCCCGAAGGATCGCCTTCCTCCGCGCCAGGCGCGCACCTTGAAGTGGCCGGTTCTCACCTATGGCGACGTTCCGCGGATCGATCGGCGGGACTGGCGCTTCCGGCTCTTCGGTCGGGTACGACAGGAGATTTCGCTGACCTGGGAGGAATTCGGCGCCCTGCCACGGGTGGAGTGGGTCTCGGACGTCCACTGCGTGACCCGCTGGAGCCGCTTCGATAATCGCTGGGGGGGAGTTTCCTCCCGGGAGCTCGTCCGCCTCGCCGAGCCCGAGCCTGCCGCCCGGTTCGTGATGGTCCACGGGTACGGCGATTACACCACCAATCTTCCCATCGCGGTCCTGCTTGAGGAGAACGTGCTCTTCGCCACCCATCACGACGGAAAGCCGCTGGAGGCGGAGCATGGCGGACCGATGCGGCTCGTCGTCCCGCGCCTCTATTTCTGGAAGAGCGCCAAGTGGGCCAACGGCCTGGAGTTTATGGACGAGGATCGGCTCGGGCTCTGGGAGCGCAATGGCTATCACCGGCGCGGCGATCCCTGGAAGGAAGAGCGCCACAGTGGCTGGTAGGCTCTGCGGCCCGAAGAGGCGTCCCGCGCCGTGCTGCAAGGGCTGATCGGTCTCGGCGCCCTGGCCCTCTCGTTGCTCATGGGCCTTTGGATGCAAGGAGTCCGGGAGCGCCCCGTCTACGATCGTCCCCCCTTTCTGCTGCGTCCTGCCACGCGGCTGCTCTGGGATCCGATCCGGTGGTCGCTCTTCGCGGCCGGCGGAATCCTCCTGGCCAAGGCCTCCGCCGTAGCCGCGGCGGCGATCGGCCTGATTCTGTTCGGGCTCTGGTCCTGGAAGCGCTATCTCGCGAGCGCCCGCCACCGCCGGCGGATGATCCGTGAGGCGTTCGCCCGGGAGAGGAAGCGGGACCCTTCCGCCAGCGATGAGCAGATCTTGGGGCGGATCCTCCATGCCATGCATGGGAGCTGGGGGGAAGAGCTCATCGACCAGATCGTGGCCGACAACCCGACGCCCGAGGCGGTCGCCGAAATGGTCCTGCGGATGGAGCGCGGCGCCCTTCCCGCGGGATTCCATCCCGGAAGGATCTTCCGGGGACGCTAATGCCGGGACGCGTTGTCGACAAAGTGGGTCGAGCCGCGCCTTGAACAACGGTATTATGGCTTTGAGTCTCACGCGCAAGGAGTCCCAAGCTCTCACGGGGTTCGAAGAATGACCGAGAACTTCACGGCCGCCGAGCGGGTTGTCCTCGCCCCGCACTTCACGAATCTCGACGGTCCGGTCTTCGCGCTCACGAATCTGCCGGAGGTGGTCAAAGGGGCGCTCTTCGCCCGCTACTCCCGCTCGGCTAAATCGCTGCGTCGGCTTTTCCTGGACGAGTTCGCCGGCGAGCTTTCCACCACCCCTGCGGGGGCCGCGGCCCCCGGCGCGCCGCACAGGAGCCTGGCGCGAGCCGAAGAACTCTACGATCGCGTCTTTTTCGAGTATGGCGACGATTCGGTGGCCCAGCTCGGCGGGGTGCATCTGGCCTGCGAGGGGGCTTCGAACATCCTCACGAAGGTCCTCGAGTGGGGTCGTCTCATGGCCTACCTCGAACAGTCGACGCGCTACGTGCCGTACGACGATCGGCCCGCCGGCCGTTACCGCTTCCATATCCCCGAGGAGCTTCAAGGCGACCTGCGCGAGCGCTACGTGAGCACCCTCGATGCAGCCTTCGACACCTACAAAACATGGTTGCCGAGGATGCGGGACCACTACACGCGAAGCGTGCCCAAACAGCCCGAGGAGTCCGACGCGGTCTACCGCATGAGCATCCGGGCCAAAGCCCTTGACACGCTGCGCGGCCTGCTTCCCGCCGCGACCCAATCCAACGTCGGCATTTACGCGACCGCTCAGGCGTATGAACAGCTGCTCTTGCGCATGCGCGCCCATCCCCTCGAGGAGGTCCGCTGGTACGCGGAGCAGATCCTCATCGAGCTGCGCAAAGTCATCCCGGCGTTTCTGCGGCGCGTGGATCTGCCGGAGCGAGGCGCGGCGTGGTCGGACTATCTCACGCGCGCGCGCGAGACGACCCGTGCGACGGCGAGCCGGCTCCTCGCCTCGATCGAGCCCGAATCCCGGGAGGAAGTGACTCTCACGGACTTCGACCCCGAAGGAGAGACCAAGGTGGTGGCCGCCGCGCTCTATGCGGCCTCCACGCTGCCCGACGATCAACTGCTCCGGATCGCGCGGCAAATGACCTCGGGGCAGCGTCGCGAGGTGCTCAGCGCCTACCTCGGAGAGCGCGCCAACCGGCGACACAAGCCCGGGCGCGCTTTCGAGAGGACCCGCTATCGCTTCGACATCCTCGCCGATTACGGGGCCTTCCGTGATCTGCAGCGCCATCGAATCCTGACGCTCGAGTGGCAACCGCTCTCTCCCCGCCTGGGTTACGCGACGCCCGCGGCCATCGAAGAGGCGGGCGCGCTCGACGATTGGACGAGTGCGATGGAAGCGTCGGCCAACCTCTACGACGCCATCGCTCGCGCCGGCCTCGGCGAGGTGGCGCCCTACGGTATCGCCATGGCGTACCGCGTGCGCTTCTACATGGACATGAATGCCCGCGAGGCGATGCACGTGATCGAGCTCAGGACCACGCTGCAGGGTCATCCCGCCTACCGGCGCGTTTGCCAGCAGATGCACCGCCTCATTGCGGATCAGGCCGGACACCGCGCGATGGCGGACGCGATGCGGTTCACCAATCACTCCGAAGCAGCTCTCGAGCGCCTCGAGGCCGAACGCACCGCCGAGCGCCGCCGGCACCCGCGCTAAGCGAGCAGCGCCCCGGGTGCCGGGGAACTTCAAGGCGGGAATCGTCCGGGCGGCCGCCGCGCGAGTGCTTGGACGCCCCCCCTGCGGCGAGCCGGTCAGGAGCCCGCCGCTCGAGCAGCCTCGCCGCGCCATCTCGATGAGTCGTCGAAGGCCGTGCTTATTCGGTGAGGAGGAAGACGTCGTCCCCTTGAACCTCCAGGGGAACGCATCGGACGGAGACGTTCGGGTTGCGCGGGCTCGCCCCGGTGCAGACGTCGAACTGCCAGCCGTGCCAGGGGCAGGTCACGACGGCGCCCTCCAGGCTGCCTTCGCCCAGAGGTCCCCCCCGGTGGGGGCAGGTGTTCTCCACGGCATGGAACTTCCCTTCCACGTTGAAAACGGCCAGGACCTTTCCCTCCGCCACGACCACCTTGCCCGTTCCGGCGGGGATTTCGGAGCGCTGGACGATTCGGATCCGTTCCGCCACGAGCGTTCCTTTCCGCGAGTTTCTCGAGCCGGACCGGTCAGGCGGCCGTTTCTTCCTGCGGATCGGGGATGAACTGCGTCCCATACTCCGGCATCGAGTACGACTCCACCAGGACGCGAATGCCCGGCTGGTTGGGCAGAATCATGTCGATCGTCTCCCACGGGCAGTCCCGCGCGCAGATCGTGCAGCCGGTGCAGCGATCCCAGTCGACGCGACAGATCGGATTCACCTCGGGAGAGTCGGGGTTGGGGATCTTGACGATGCAGTCCACGGGGCACACCGTGATGCACGCCTCGCACCCGGTGCAGCCGTTTTCATTGATGATCGCCTTGGGTCGAGGCTTGCGCGGCTTCCGGGCCGGACGTGCGGCCGCGGCCGGCGCCTCCTTCGGCCCGGCGGCGGCGGGCGGCGGGTTCGTGTTAGCGCTCGCTTCGTCCACGGTTCAGTTCTCCTGTCGATCGACGGCCGACGGTGCTCCCTCGCCATGCCGGGCCCAGGCACGGCGCGACTCCGGCGAGAGGGACGACGCTCATGTGTGGAACGACGTCCCGCACCCGCACTCGCCCTTGGCGTTCGGATTCACGAACGTGAAGCCGGTGCCGTTCAAGCCGTCGGTGAAGTCCACGGTGGTTCCGTTGAGGTAGAGGTAGCTCTTGGGATCCACGATGACCTTGACCCCATGCTGCTCGAAGACCCGATCCGCCTTGCCCGGCTCCTTCTCGAACACCAGACGGTAGGACAATCCCGAGCAGCCGCCTCCCGCGACGCTCACCCTCAGCCCGTATCCTTCCAGGCTTTCCTTCGCCATCAGGCCCTTGACTTCCTGGGCCGCCTTCTCGGTCAGCTGAATCATCCCTTTCCTCCCGAAGTGGTTTTACCTTCCGCTTCGCCCCGATCGAGAAAATCCTCCACGGCCGCGCGGAGCGCGTCCTCCGCCAGGACCGAGCAGTGGATTTTTTCCTCCGGGAGCTCCAGCTCCCGGGCGATGTCGTCGTTCCGAATCTCCAGCGCCTCGCCCAACGTCCGTCCCGTCGCCCATTCGGCGGCCAGGCTAGCGCACGCGATGGAGCTGCCGCACCCGAAGACCTTGAAGCGCGCCTCTTCGATCCGCCCGCCTTCGACGAAGCGCAGCTGGATCCGGACCAGATCGCCTTTCGCCGCTTCCCCAGCGGTCCCCGTTCCCACCCCAGGCTCCCCGGGGGAGAAGCTGCCGGCGTTCCGCGGCCGGCGGCACCGCTCCGCGACCTTCGCGCTGCTCGCCTCGCGCGAAGCGCCGTTCATTGCCCGGCCGGCCACGACGCGCCCGGTGCGCCCCGCCGGGCCATCTCGTAAAGGGGCGAGATCTCGCGCAGGCGCATCACGCTCTCCACGACCCGGCCGGCCACGTATTCTACCTCTTCCGCGGTATTGAACCGTCCGAGCCCGAACCGCAGGGAGGTGTGGGCCATCTCGTCGCCGACTCCCATCGCCTTCAACACGTAGGAGGGTTCGAGACTGGCGGAGGTGCAGGCGGAGCCGGAGGAGACCGCGACGTCGTTCATCGACATCATCAGAGACTCCCCTTCGACGTACGCGAAGCTCACGTTGAGGCTGTGCGGGAGACGCAGATGAGGGTGCCCGTTCAGGTGCACGTCCTCCAGATCGGAGACGATCCTCGCCTGCAGCCGGTCGCGCAGGCCCGCCAGCCGGACCGATTCCTCCGGCAGGATCTGCCCGGCGATTTCGCAGGCTTTGCCGAATCCGACGATGCCGGGAACGTTGAGCGTGCCGGAACGCAGCCCCTTTTCATGGCCGCCTCCCACGATCTGGGGAGCGATCCGGACGCGTGGATGGCGCTTTCGCACGTACAGCGCTCCGACCCCTTTGGGGCCGTAGATCTTATGGGCGGAGAACGACATGAGATCGATTCCCATCGCCTCGACGTCCATGGGAATCTTTCCCACCGCCTGGGCGGCGTCGCAATGGAACAGGATTCCCTTCGCTTTGGCGACTCGGCCGATTTCTTCGACCGGATGAACCGTTCCCACCTCGTTGTTGGCGGCCATGATGGAGATCAGGATCGTGCCGTCGGTGACGGCGTCGGCCACCGCCTCGGCGGAGACGCGGCCGTAGGAATCGACGGGAAGGTAGGTGACCCGGTAGCCGAGACGCTCCAGGCGGCCGCACGCGTCCAGAACCGCCTTGTGCTCGGTCCGGCACGTGATGAGGTGCTTTCCCTTTTCGGCATAGGCTTCGGCGGCCCCGAAGAGCGCCAGATTATCCGACTCCGTCGCGCCGCTGGTAAAGACGACCTCGCCCGGCGCGGCGTGGACGAGGGACGCGACCGACTCCCGGGCCTTCTCCACCGCCTCCTCGGCCCGCCATCCGAACGCGTGGCTCCGACTGGCAGCGTTTCCGAACTCCCGCCCGAAGAACGGGAGCATCGACTCGAGGACCGCGGGATCGACCGGCGTGGTGGCCTGATGATCCATGTACACCGGAGCCCGATCGCTCATCTCAGATCTCCCTCAGGGTCGTGCGGTCCAGCAGGTCGATCACCATCTGCTGGACTTTCGCCAGGGGCCGGCGCACGCGGCAGAGGCCCTCTTGCTCGCAGGGTCCCCTTCGGCGACTCTCGCAATCGATCAGGGCGACGGGGCCTTCGATCGCTTCCATCACCTCGCGCACGCTGATGGAGGCCGAACCGCGCGCCGGAGAGTAACCCCCCTTGGTGCCATGCTGGGACACGAGCAGCCCTTTGCGGGCAAGAGTCTGCAGCAGCTTGGCGAGGACTTCGAAGGGGATGCCGTAGGCTTCGGCGATTTCACGGGCGCTGGAGCGTTGATTATCCTTGGCCATGATGTGCTTCAGGGCCATGAGACTGTAGTCGGTCTTCTTGCTGAGTCGAAACATGCTCCGTCCGACCTCTCCCGTCTTCGATATCCGACCTCTTATGTCGGATATTATAGGTTGGCCGAGCGCGCCTGTCAACGATCCCTCGAGCCCCAATCAATCTCGTGGACCGGACTTGCGGAGATAGTGCAGAAAAAGCTCGCCTCGGGAACGGCGGAGCGAGACGAGGCGATAGTGAGGGAAACGATCCGGCAGGAAGCCGGCGCCGTCCACCGGAGTCGGACTGCGGGAGCCGCCGATGATCAATGGACAAAGCGTGAGGTAGATTTCGTCGATCAGCCCCCGGCGAAAGAAGTCGAAATTCGTTTCTCCTCCCCCCTCCAGCAGCAATTGAGCGACGCCCCGGGCCCGCAGCTCGCGCATGAGCCGGGGGAGCAGGACCTTCTTCCTTCCGAGGACGAGCACCTCCGAGGAGCGCCGGACGGAGCTCAGCCGGCGGCTCGGAGCCGACGCGGTGGTCACGACGAGCCGCCGTACGTCGGAGGCCTGGAAGAACCGTCCCTGTCGCGGGACGGCCAGCGAGGAGCTCAGCAGGATGTTGAGAGGCTGTTCGGCGCGACCCGCCGCCAGGCGCTGCTTCCGCAGCGTCCGCGAGCGAATCCGCAGCGGGAAATCGACGGCGCGGAGCGTCCCGGCGCCGATCAGAATGGCGTCGGAGCGCGCTCGGATGCGATCCATCAGCCGGCGATCTTCACGGCTCGGAAAGCCGGGGCGCTCCCTCCGGTGGGAAGCAATCTTGCCATCCAGGCTCGTCGCGACGTTAAGGAAGCAGCAAGGGCGGCCGGCGCCGGCGCTCATTACTCCTCGCCGTCGGAGTGGATGTCTTCTTGGAGGGGTTGCGGAGGCGTCTCCTCGATCTCCAAAACCAGATCCTCGCCCTGGCGAGACAGGCGATGCGTCTTCAATCGGGCCCAGCTCCGCGTGAGGCCTTGGCCCGTCCGGATATCAAAGCACCAGTGATGCCACGCGCAGGTCAGCGTCCCGTCTCGAAGATCGCCGTTGCTGAGGTCGGCGCCCATGTGAGGGCAGGCCTCGTCCACCGCAAAGAGGGAGCCTCCCTCGTTGAACAGGGCGACCCTCCGCCCCCCCGCTCGGACGCTCCGGGAAAGGCCGGGAGGAAGCTCCTTCGCCTTTCCGACCACGAACCGGCTCACGGCCCATCCGATCCGCTCGCCCCCTCCGGGCCTTGGCGCACGACATTCGCCGCTTTGGGACCTCGTTCTCCCTTCTCGACGTCGAAGATCACCGCGTCTCCCTCCCGCAGCGTCTGGAGCTTCCCGCCTCCCTTCAGGGAGGTGCGGTGCACGAAGACATCCTGTCCGTCCTCGGCGACGATGAAGCCGAATCCCTTCTCGCGGTTAAACCACTTCACTCTTCCCTGCGCCATCGGGCACCTCCGGGCCGGGCGCATCCCGCCGACTTCCGCCTCAGGGCGTCGGCGTGAGAATCTCGATCTTCGCTCCGGCCTTCAACTTGCCGAGATAGGCGTTGAACGCTTCCTTCTCCTTTTGTTGAGACAGAAAGGCGGAAATCTGCTTCTTGGCCTCGGCGAGGCTCACGTCGCCCGCAGCCTTCTTGCCCGTGACCTTCAGGATGTGAAACCCGAACGGACTCTCGACGACGTCGCTCACCTCGTTCACCTTGAGATTGAAGGCGGCTTGAGAAAGGACCGGTAGGGTTCCGTTGCGCGAGACATAGCCCATTTCCCCGCCGTCCTTCCCATCCGGACTCTCCGAGAACTGGCGGGCCAGGGTCGCGAAGTCCTTGCCGCCGCGCACCTCCTTGAGCAGGGCCTCGATCTTCTGCCGGGCTTTCGCTTTCACGGGCGCCTCGGCGCGGGCATCGGCCCGCACGAAGATCTCCGAGAGCTTGACGGCCTCGGGCCGGCGCATCCGCTCCTTATTCTTCTGGTAGTAGTCGGAAATCTCCGCGTCGGAGACGGAGATCTTCGAGTCCACCTCGTTCTTGACGAGCTGCTCGATGGCAAGGTTGCGGCGGACCCGCTCCTTCATCTCGGCCGCGGTGAGGCCCTGCTCTTGAAGGTACTTGGTGAATTCCGCCTCCGAGGGGAATTTCGCCTGCAGCTCCTGGAGCTGCCGGTCGACCGAGCCCTCGGGGACGGCGATCTTCGCCGCACGGGTCGCCTGGAAAAGGATCTCCGAGCTGACGAGGCTGTCGAGAAGCTGCTTGCGCAGATCCTGCAGTTGCGCAGCGGGCACGGCCTTCGGATCCTGCCCGTTCTTGTCGAGGAAGAGCTTCACGGCCTGCTCCAGCTGTTGGGAGGGGATTTCCGTCCCGTTCACGCGGGCGAGAGGCGTGGTCGGAGAGACTTTCGCCGCCGGCAAAGCCGGAGAAGCCTTCGCGGGAGCCGCTTTGCCCGCGGGATCGCTGCCTCTCGCCTGGCAAGCCGGAACGAAAAACAGGATGGAACCGAACATCGCGAGCAGTAGCCGCTTCATAAACGACGCTCCTCAGGGGAAAAACCGCAGGAAGAGCCCCTCCGCACCCGGAAGGGTTAACTCCCGGCAAGGCTACTCCCATCACGGAATCAAGATCAAGCGGGGCCGGCTCAGGAAGCGGTGAGTCCCCCGTCCAGGGTGACGACGCTTCCCGTCATCCATTGCGATTCGTCGGAGGCCAGATAGAGGGCGAGGGCGGCCACGTCCTCCGGCGTGCCCATGCGGCCGAGAGGATGCAGCCGGTCGAACTCGCCGCGCTCCAGCGCCTTGCCCTCACGATCGCGGCGGGCCCTCCACAGGGGGGTGTCGACGACTCCGGGGCAGATCGCGTTGACGCGAATCCCCTCGCGCGCGTGATCCAGGGCCATCGCCCGCGTCAGCTGAATCACTCCGCCTTTGGCGGCGCAATAGGCGGCGGCGTCGGTCATCGCCACCAGGCCGAGGGTCGACGCGTTGTTGATGATCGACCCGCCGGTCCGGCTCATACCCGGCACGGCCGCGCGGGAGGCGAGGTAGACCGATCGAAGGTTGTTCGCCAACACGCGGTCCCAGGTCTCCGGATCCGTCCGGACCACGGAGCCCGGCTCGAACGTCCCGTGATTGTTGAACAGGATCCGCAGCTCTCCGAACTCCTCCAGGGCTCGCCCGACCGCGCTCTCCGCCTGCGCAGGATCGGCGAGGTCGGCCGGGACCGCGATCGCGACTCCGCCGCTGGCGCGAATCAGGCGGACGGTCTCGTTCAAGGGGTCCATCCGGCGGCCGGCGACCGCCACCTTCGCCCCCTCGCGCGCGAAGAGCAGCGCCGCGGCGCGACCGATGCCGCTGCCTGCCCCCGTGACGAGGGCGCTCTTGCCTTGAAGCCTGGCCATGGCGCGCCCCTCCGGGTCCGTCACATGTCGAGATAGCGCGGACCGCCTCCTCCCTCGGGAGGAACCCACGTGATGACTTGGTAGGGGTCCATGATGTCGCAGGTCTTGCAGTGCACGCAGTTCGAGGCGTTGATCTGCAGCCGCTTCCCGTTGCCGTCCTCGGCCTCGACCATCTCGTAGACGCGAGCGGGACAAAAGTGCTGGCAGGGGTTGCCGTATTCCTCGGTGCAGCGCGTCCGGCAGACGCTCGTGTCCACGAGGAGGTGAGAAGGCTGATCTTCCTCGTGCCGCGTGCCGGAATGATAAACGTCCGTCAGCTTGTCGAAGGTGGTCCGGCCGTCGAACCGGATTCGCGTCTCCTCGAGCGAGGGGACGCTGCCCTCGAAATAGCGGTGGATCTTCTGCATCCGCTCGTGCCCCGCAGGGAACCGGCCGAACTCCCGGATTCCGCGGCCGCCGGTGATCATCTGGAGCCCCGAGTGGAACAGGCCCGCCCACAGGCCGTGCTCGAACCCCTGGTGGAAGTTCCGGACTTTGTGGAGCTCGCGGAACACGTAGCTGCCGCGCAAGCGCTGCTCGTATCGGGCGAGCGCCGTGGCGGACGTGTCGCCTTGGCGCAGCGCGTCGAAAACCGTCTCGGCCGCGATCATCCCCGATTTCATCGCCAGGTGAATTCCCTTCAGCCGCATCGGATTCAGCAACCCTCCCGAATCCCCGATGATGAGGGCGCCTTCCGCGACGAGCCGCGGAACGGCGTAGAAGCCCCCCTCGGGAATGGCCTTGGCGCCATAGCCCGCGACCTTCCCCCCCTTCAGCATGGAGGCGACGTAGGGATGGGTCTTGTACCGCTGAAACTCGTGGTGCAGATCGAGCGTCGGGTCCCTGTAGTCCAGTCCGACGACCAGCCCCACCGCGAGCTGATCCTCCGAGAGCCCGTAGACGAATCCCCCGCCGAACGTCTCATTCTTGAGCGGAAACCCGAGCGTGTGCGCGACGAGCCCCTGGAGCCCGCTCTCCCGGGGCACGCTCCAGATCTCCTTGACGCCCGCGGAATAGACCTGGGGACTCCTTCCCTCGTCGAGACGATGGCGCCGGGTCAGCTCCTTCACCAGCGTTCCGCGGGGACCCTCGCCGAGAATCGTCACCCGGGCCCGGATGTCGATACCCGGCTCGTAGTTCGACTTGCGCTGTCCCTGGCGGTCCACTCCCTTGTCGCCCGTGCGGACCCCGATCACCGCGTCGCCGTCGTAGAGAAGCTCGCGCCCCCCGAAGCCGGGCAGGACGTCCACGCCCCCCTGCTTTTCCAGGAGCTCTCCCAGCCAGCGCACGAGACGGCCGAGCGAGATGATGTAGTTGCCGTGATTCTGCAGGGGCGGCGGGACGATAGGCAGCCTAAATCGCCGCCGCGACGTCAGAAAGCTGACTTCGTCGTGGAGCACGGGCTGGAGCGGGGCGGTCTTCTCGGCGAAGTCCGGGATGAGCTCTCGCAGAGCGATCGGATCGAGCACCGCGCCGGAAAAGGCATGCGAGCCGATGTCGGGCCCCTTTTCAATCAGGGCGATGCTGGTGTGCAAGGGGGCCTCGGCGCTCCCCGCCGCGGTCTGGTTGTGGGCCTGAATCAGTCGGGCCAGATGATAGGCCCCCGCGAGCGAAGCGGGACCCGCTCCGACGAACAGCACGTCAACTTCGAGGACTTCCCGCTCCATTCCGGATGTCACCCGCCCTCTCGAGATTCACGTCGGCGTTCAAGGCGCCACCGGGCGCATCGCCGGGCGCCGGCGCCCGCCATTGCTCGGGAGGAGCCAGGCCGGCAAGATCCAAACCCATCCCTTCCGAGGCGAGTATCAGGATCTGGTGGCTCTCCCCCATTCCTCTCGCGAGGAACAAATCCTGCACCGCTTGCCGCTCCCGCAGCTCCTCCCAATCGAACTCCTCTGCCGGAGGGCGCAGGGTGTCCAGGATTCCGAGCGCCATCAGGAACCTTCCCTGACTCACCGGCCCCTTCGCGGTGAAGCCTGCCTCGGCGGCGGCGGCCCGGATCGAGCTGAAATTCACGTGAGCCGTGAGGTCCTGGAGACCCATTCGATCCAGATAGTCCTCGCTGGCTCGATGCCGATGATAGGCCAGAAGGGTGCCGCGCTGGTGCCGCGGGGAGAAGATTTCCGGCGCGAGATGCCCATAGTCCATCAGCAGAATGTATCCGCGCTCCACTTTCGACGCGACGCTTCGGACCCAATCGATGGCCTCGAGAGGGACCTCGAGCTCCTGGCCCTCCCGCGGGAGGCATTCCAGGCGGTCCAGCTCCGCTTTCAGGCGCGGCGTCGAAAGCGGACCCAGGATTTCGACCGGTCGGTTCTCCCAGCCGACATGGATCTCATGGAGCTTTCCGTCACGGCAGACGAGACGATGGACCGGCATGGCATCGAGGATCTCGTTCGCCAGGACGCATCCCCGGAACCGGCCGGCGGAGCGTTCCCATTCAGCAGGAGACAGCCACCGGGCGGTCCGGCCGAATCCCGCTTTCTCGAAGAGCTGCCGCTGGATCTCCGCCCGATCCCGATTGCCCTCCACCAGAGTCGCCAGGGGCAAATCGGCCCCGGGGCGGAGCCTTCCAAGCTCCCCAAGCGCTGCGAGCAGGAGCTCCCCGCTCCCCGGTCCCACCTCCACGACTTCCGACGTTCCGCGGCCCACTCGATCGAGACATTCGGCGAGCTGTCTTCCCAGCAGCGTCCCGAATGCCGGATGCCGGGAGGGAGCGGTGTAATAGTCGGAATCCTCCGTGCGGCCCACCGGGTTCTCGGGGCGCATGTAGTATCCCCAGCGGGGATGATAGAGGGCCATCCGCATGAATTCCGAGAAAGGGAGCGGCCCCCGCTCGCCGATGCGGCGGCGCAAGGCGTCGAGGAGTTCCGGAACCCCGGACGTCCCTGCCGGGGGCTGAAGGGAGGCGCGGAAGGTCATCGCTTGCCGGCGATTTTCTTCTGGATCTCGAGGATGCCCGAGATCAGCGCCTCGGGCCGGGGGGGACAACCGGGAATGTATATATCCACCGGAACGATCTCATCGACGCCCTGAACGGTGCAATACGAATGGAACATGCCCCCCGACGAGGCGCACGCTCCCATCGCGATGACCCATTTGGGCTCCGGCATCTGATCGTAGATCTTCTTGAGGGCGGGAGCCATCTTCTTGCTGACGGTCCCGGCCACGATCATGAGATCCGCCTGCCGCGGGGAGAACCGGAGCGCCTCGGCTCCGAACCGTGCGATGTCGAAGCGAGGGCCGACCATCGCCATCAGCTCGATGGCGCAACACGCGAGCCCCATGGGCATGGGCCACAGCGAGTTCTTGCGCGACCACGCCACAAGGTCGTCGATCCGGGTGGTGAAGAGAGTGTCCTTGAGGACGTCCTCGTCGCGGGCCGAGGTTCCGTAGGGGTCGGCGCTGGAGGAAGGGGCGACCGCCGTCTCACTCATTTATGGGCCCATTTCTTGACGGGATCGAACCGCACGCCGCCGATCTGCAGAAGCTTCTCCTTGCCGAAAATCAACTCTTGCCGGCTCCGGCCCGTGAGCTCGTACTCCTTGGTCAGGAAGATCGCCTCCTCCGGGCAAACCTCCTCGCAGTAGCCGCACATGATGCACCGCAGCATGTTGATCTCGAACTCCTGCGGCCCCTTTTCGACGTTGCTGGCCTCCAGCTGCCGGGCTTGGATGGTGATGGCGCGCGGCGGGCAGACCCACTGGCACAGGAAGCAGGCGACGCACTTGGTTCGTCCGTCCTGGTCGCGGACGAGAGCCGGGAGCCCACGGTAATTCTCGGGAAGCTTCCATTTCTCTTCGGGATACTGCATCGTCACCTTGGCGCGGAACATGTGCTTCAAGGTGAGCCAGAGCCCCTTGAGAATCCCCGGCAGATAGATTCTCTCCGCCAGGGTCAGCGACCGGGGCCGGCGGACGAGCAATTACTTGATTCCTACCACGACGGCGTGGTTGAAGTACTTCCACAAGCAATCGACGTCCCGGAATCCCGCTTCCTTCATCCAATGAAGGATTTCGGGGAGGGTCGCCGGGAGATCGTTGTTGAGATGCCCCTTGACGCGGGTCTCAATCTCGTCGCGCGTGAGCCCGTTGAAGCGCAGGTAGTTCTTCCAGATCCTGAAGAACTTCTTGTCCAGATAGGACGAAGGCGACTGAATCAAGTCTCCGAAGAGAAACACCCCCTCTTCCTTGAGAGAGCGGTGAATGCTCTTCATGAGCTTGAGCTTGTCCTTGTCGGGCAAATGGTGCAGGGCCATCGAGGAGATGGCCAGGTCGTACTCGCGCATGAACTCATAGGTGCCGAAGTCGGAGTGGATCAGGTTGACCCGGTCCTTGTAAGGAAGCAGCTTCTGCCCGGCGACTTCGAGCATTTTCGCCGAGAGATCGATCGCCTCGACGCCGGCTTCTGGAAAACGCCGCAAGACCTCCGCCGTCAGCTCCCCGGTGCCGACCCCCAACTCGACGATGTCGATGAAGTCCCTTCCGAGAGAGGTGAGGAAATAGAGCATCACTTCGTGTATCTCGCGGTAACGAAGGATGACTCGTGGGAATATCTGGTCGTAGATTGCCGAAGCGTCGTCGAAGGTCTGCTCGATCTGGCGCAGGGTTGCCACCTTTGGGTCCTCCATGTCCCCTTGGGACTCCGGGAGCCGGATCCTCCGGGGTATCTATCTCTCAGGGAACGTCGTGGAAGGGCTCATCCGCTCACGCCGGGAGCCGTCGTTTCCCTCGTCGTGCCGTGCTCTGTATCGCAATCTGAAAATCGGCTTCGGTAAAGAACGATTGCTTCCTTCAGGGCCTGCTCGGCCAGAATCGAGCAGCGAATCTTGCTTTCCGGCAGGCCTCCCAATGCCTGGGCAACCTGGGCATTGGTGATCATTCCCACCTCTTCAAGACGCCGCCCGCGAATCAACTCCGTGGTCATCGAGCCGGCGGCGATGGCCGCCGTGCAGCCAAACACTTTGAACCGGGCCTCCCTGACGCAGCCGGCGTCGATCCGGAGACTCAAGCGCATTACGTCCCCGTGATCGGCATTGCCAACCGTCACGACGACATCCGGCTCGGGGAGGTCTCCGACATTTCGGGGATGTCGATAGTGATCCAGCAGTATCTCCGAATAGCCCGGATGGTCGATCATGCCTTGGCTTCTCCGGAGACCGGACCACCGCCCGATTCGATGCCCTTTGAGCGTGAACGGACCGTGCTTTGATCGGTGTGGACCGTATTTGTTTCCTTCGGTCTTCTGGCCGAAGGCGATGGAAGGTGCGTCCCACTTCCGTCGAAGCGTTATTTTAGCCGCAGTGCGGCAGGCGAGTCAAGGATGGAAATTATTGCTAAATCAATAGAATACAAGAGCTTATATAAATTTGGCGAAAGATCAATATTTCATTTCCTCGATCCAGGCTCGAGCCGCCTTTCGCACGCGAGGATCGGAGTCGGTTTGGGAGAGACCCCGGACACTGTCGAATAAGCCTTTTGTTTGCAAATTCTTGAGAGCCCTCATCGCGTTCAGGATGGTGGTGCTTTTCTCATCCGGCTGCATTGAGGAGAAGCGATCCAGGTAGCGACGATCCAACATCTTAATTAGGACAGGCTCGCCCGCCGGATCGCCCTTTCTTGCCAGAGCCAAGGCGGCGTTCCAACGAACTTCCTCCGTCGAATCCGCCAGAGCCTGCTTCAGTTCTGCCACGTAGGAATCTCCGGGAAGCAATCCGAGGCCATAGGCGGATACTGAGCGAACCGCCGGGTCGCTGTCCTTAAGCCCCTCGTGGAACAGAGGTTCGGCCTCCGGAGCTGCGAGGCGCGCCAGACCCCAAGTGGCATAAAGACGTGTCTCCGAGTCATCATCGCGAACCGCCTCCAGAAGCGGAGGGACCGCCTCTCGCGATTCCGAGTTTCCAAGAGTGAGCGCCAGGTAGCGTCTTACTCGCGGATCCCTTTGCGGATGGGTGGCTTCATTCCTGAAAATAGCCGCCACGTCGCGCAGCAGCGCCGGGTCCCGTCTCCAGTCCTTGCCCTCGCGCAGGAGGTTCGAAAGCTCGAAGGCAGCCTGCCATCTTTGATTGAAGCGGCCTGACTGAAGGGTGCGCAGATGGTCCCGGGCCGTCGGAGGTTGGCGAGTCGCCAGAGTGTAAAGCAGAAAGACCCCCACGAGCCCAGCGACGACGGCCAGCGGCAGAAGGAAGAACTGAGTCACGACGCTCGCGTCGCTCCTGCCGTCGCCCGCCGGAAGGGCCGGTCCGGCCGAGCCGGATGAGGGATCGGTCATGGGGTCTTCTCTTTTTCCAGATACTTCCTTTCTTCGCGGTCGATGTCGGAAATGTGAAGGTCGAAGGCCGTATGCCGCGGGTCCCGAATCGTCCCCCGGTAGATCGCCCCGCAACGATAGCAAACGACCACCGCCGGGACATTGAGAAAGATCACCAGATCGATCCCCAGGCAGACCAGCAGGCTGATACCGTAGGTGAACGGACTCAAGGCGGCGCCGATGCCGGCGATGACGCAGCCAATCCTCTGGTTGAAGTCCCGCTGGGCGTAGAATCGCTGGCCGGCGCAAAGGCAGCAACGCGAGACCGGCTTTCCTTCGTAAATCCCTCCCGGAGAGTGAAGCTCCAGCTTCCTGGCACATCGGGAGCAGGTCCACGGCGACTGCGCCCAAGGCAGCGGAAGCGCCGTTTCCGCCTCGCAGCCGGGGCAGAGGAACTGGACGTTCACCTCCGCCTCGGGTCCGGGGACCTCATTGCGGTATGCCCGCCGTCATGTACAGGAACCGGGAAATCATCTCTCCGATGAGGACGAAGATGACGGCGATATAGAGTAACCCCGTAGCCGATTGGGTGGAGCGGATCCGGACTGTGCGGTCCACCATGAAAGCGAGAACCGCCGGGGCGACCAGGCCGATGGCGACGCGCTGCCAGAAGAAGAAGGCCTGCCGGATTCCGGCGGCTCTCCACACCGAGGTCTCCAAAGAGGCCTCGGTCGGGACGGCGGCGGCGATCCCCCCCATCCCGAAGACAATCCTGAGCGCGATACACGCGGCGAGCAGCCAGGTCATCCGCCGCAGGTGCTTGATGTCCAGCCCCGGAACATTCAGATACCAGTGACCGACCATCATCCCCATCGTGACGGAGCCCAGGAGCATGCCGGCGGCGATTGTGTTCGCCGTCAGGCTCCAGGAGGAAGCGGTCATGAGAGGAGCTTTGGGCTCGAAGCGGGCGCCGGCGAGAATCGCCGCCATCCCCAAGAGGGTGGTCATGAAGAGAGCGGGGCGAATCCATGAGACGGGCGACCATTGGGAGACGAAAACCAGGGCAGCCGCGGAGGCGAGGGCCGCCTTGCCGAGCCCTCCCCCGAGGACTCCGCCCGCATAGCCGGCCGCGAGGAGGAGGAGCGCCGTGAAGCTGATCATTCGATGAAACCGCCGGCCGAACTCGCGGGGCGGGACGAGGAGCAGGGACCCCAGGGCTCCAACCCCAAGGACGGCCGCGAGCCATGAGAAGATCATGGCGACCGCCGGACCGCCCGGCGGGACTCCGCCGGCCTCCGGCTCACCCTCCGATTTGCCACATTCTGCGGCCGGCCGGGACGACCGCCTCCTCCTGCAGCTCGAGACAACCGCCAACCCCCTTGTTTCTGACCGCCCGCCGCCAAACCGCCTCGATCTCCTCCTCGGGGGCGCCCGAACGCAGGAGATCCTTCAAGTCGAGCTCTCCCGAGTCGAAAAGGCAGTTCCGGATCTTTCCATCGGCGGTGATCCTCAGGCGATCGCATTGCATGCAGAACGGCTCCGTCACCGGGTTGATGAAGCCCACCTCCCCGCCGCCGTCGGCGTAGGAGAAGAGGCGGGCCGGCGCGCGCGGGTCGTTGAGGCGGGGTGTCAGGCCATAGTGCTCCTCGATGCGGGCCTTGACCTCACGGCCCGGAACGAGATGCTCGCGGCCGCGGGCCGGGCCCCCGCCGATCGGCATCAATTCGATGAATCGAAGTGCAAGACCTTCCTCCCGCGCCCATCGAGCGAGATCCAGGATTTCGTCGTCGTTCACGCCTCGGAGCAGGACGGTGTTGATTTTCACCGGGGCCAGTCCTGCCCGCCGCGCCGCAGCCAGGCCGCCAAGGACGCGGCGAAGGCCATCGACTCCTCCCAGCGCGGTGAAGCGATCCGGCCGGAGCGTGTCGAGACTCACGGTCACCCGCTGAAGTCCCGCCTCTCGGAGAGGCTCGGCCAGCTCGTCGAGATAGTACCCGTTCGTGGTCAGGGCGAGATCCTGTATCCCGTGAAGGTCGGCCAGCTTGCGGATCAACCGGGGAAGGTCCCGTCGAACGAGCGGCTCGCCTCCGGTAACCCGCACGTCGGTGATTCCCAGCCGCGCCCCGATACGAACCAGCGTTTCGAACTCCTCGTAGCTCAGAATCTCTTTTCGCGGCTGGAAGGCGATCGCTCCGGTCGGCATGCAATAGGGACAGCGGAAATTGCAGCGATCGGTCACCGAGAGCCGGAGGCTGCGGTGCACGCGGCCGTGCGTGTCCCTCAGGGCATCTTTCATGCCGGCGTCCCTGGCGGCTTGGAGACGATCTCCCGGCGCAGAATTTCCAGCATCTTCTCCAGGGCCTCCGTCTCGGTCACGCCGTAGGAATGCAGGCGTTGCAGCCCCCCGGGAGCCGGGATTTCAAAGAAGCACTCCCAGGTGCCGTCCCGGCGCGGCAGGGTTCCCCAGCTGGCGTGCGGGAAGCGGCGAATCTCGATGATCAAGTGCTCACGGTCCGTCACGCCACACCTTCCGATTCAGCGGCCCCGATAGGTGACCGAGCTGTCCGGCGTCTCGAACAGCTTGATCTCCTGCAGGGCCGGAAACTCGTCTTTCAGCTGCTCCCAGATCCAGATGGCGATGTTCTCCGCCGTGGGATTATCCAGAGTGTCGTTGATGTTCCGGTGGTCCAGTCGATCCAGGACCCGCCGCTTCACCGAGGCCTCCAGGACGAAAAAGTCGAGGGTCATGCCCGTGTCGTCGTCGACGGGCATCTCCAGGGTGACGTGCAGCTCGTAACTGTGTCCGTGGAGCTCGAAGCAGGGCCCCTGGTAGCGCGGCAGCCGGTGGGCCGCCTCGAAGCGAAATCGCTTGCTGACGATCAATTCGAGGTCCTCTCCCGATCGGCGTCCATTTCCAGCCTTCGCAATACCGCCACGATGCCTTCCCCGGCCCCGCCGTTCCGCTCGATCCGCACCCACTGGCAGCCGGCCCGGCGCGCGCCCTCGATGTCCTCGAGCTGGCGGTCCCCAACATGCAGCACCTGGCCGGGACGGACCCCGGCCCGGGCCGCGGCGGCGTGGAAGATCCGCGGATCGGGCTTTTCGTACCCTTCCAGCGCGGAGACCAGGATCGGTCCGAAATAATGACGTATCCCGAGCTCTCGAAGCAAGGCGGGCAGCCGGCTGTCCCAATTGGAGACCACGGCCATGGTGATTCCCCGGGCGGCAATCCGTTCGAGAGCACCCCGCACTTCCGGATACAGCCGCCAGGTCTCCCGGTGCCCGAACCGCTCGAAAAGCTCCTCCGCAGCTCCCGGCGGCGGCTCCCCTCCTCCCAGCCGAGCCACGGTGCCGGCCAGCAGCCTTCTCCAGTATCCCCGCTCCCCCTCGGGAGACCAGCTGTAGCGCTCTCGATCCGGCGGCACGATTCTCGCCGCCTCGTCCCAGGCTTCCTCGAAGGCGCCCTCGGTCCTTTCCGGGTCGGCCGCGAACCCTCTCCGCGTCAGGACCTCCGAATAGATGGCGCCGACCGACGGGAAAGGACGGATCAGGGTGCCGCCGACGTCGAACGTGACCAGGCTCAGTTTCTCCGTAGGAATCATTCTCTCTCGGAATAGTTGGGAGGCCCAGCCAGCAAGGCGACCAAGTCGCGCCTCATGTCGGCCTTTTTCGCGAAAACTCCCCGGTAGCGCAGCGTCGTCACCAGGGATCCCGGCTGCGCGGCTCCGCGGCATGTCATGCATTGATGGCTTGCCTCCAGGAGGCATGCGGCTCCTCGAGGCGAGAGAACCGCTTCGAGATGGTCCAGAATCTCCTCGGAAAGATCCTCCTGGATCTGCAGCCGGCGCGCCACCGAATCGACCAGCCGAGCCAGAGAGGAGAATCCAGCCAGATGAGGGCCCGGGAGGTAGCCGACCGCCGCCGTTCCCTGGAACGGCAGAAGGTGGTGCCGGCATATCGACACGAAGCGGATTCCCCGGACGACGATCAGAGAATCGGGAGGGTCCTCGGCGAGAGGAACCAGGAGCTGCTTCCCGTCTTTGCGGTATCCGGCGAGAAGCTCTCCGGCCCAGGCTTCCGCGACTTGGCGCGGAGTCTCCCGGAGCACCGAAGGAGGCACCACCGGCCCGATTCCCTGTAGAAATATCCTGATCCCCCGCTCCATCAGCTTTCGGTTGAATCGCGGAGCAAGGGCCGACTTCTTGGATTTCAAGAGGGATCTCCGAAGGCGAGGATCGGTGGCTTTCGACGTGCAGCCGCCTCAGGTCCGAGTCCCTTCAATTATAGTCTTTGGGACAAAAAAAAGAGGAAAGGGGGCTTCCCTTCCTCTGTCTCGGTTCGCTCGCCGAAGCGAGGGTTATTCGACTTCCAGGACCATTTCCAGCTCGACGCAGGCGTTGAGAGGCAGCTCCGACACGCCGACCGCCAGCCGCGTATGCCTTCCCCTCTCCCCGAAGACCTTCGTCAAGACGTCGGAAGCGCCGTCGAGGACCTTCGCCGAATCATAGAAGCCCGGGGCCGAGGCGACGTAGCCGGTCACCCGGACCACGCGCCGGACCCGGTCCAGATCCTCGATGGCCACCTTGGCTGCGGCCAGGCAGCTCAAGGCCGCCAGGCGCGAGGCATCCTGAGCTTGCTCTTCGGTGACTTCGCGTCCGACTTTGCCGACGTACTTGAGCTTGCCGTTTTCCTTGGGAAACTTCCCGGAGAGGAACAGCAGGTTCCCGGTTCTGACGGAGTTCACGTAGGATCCCAGCGGTTTGCCAACCTCGGGCAGCTTCATCCCGAGCAATTCCAGCGCCTTTTCAGCTTCGCCGGCCATCGGCCCCGCCTCCCAGAATCATCGGCATCCTTCTCCGGAGCGCTTGGACGTGCGCCGGAAAATCCGGAGCGTCGGCTCTTCCGGAGAGCTCGATTGGGAGGCATCTTAGCACCCTGACCTGAGAATTCAAGGGATTATTTGGCTCCCAAACCCCTCTCGAATCAGGCGCTGCGTCAGGGCCGTCCACTGATTTTCCGAGTGTTAAACTTCTTCAGATACTCGAGGTGGGCCGCATCGTCCGGATAGTGCTCCCCCTCCGGATAGGGATAGCCCGACATCCCGTGGAACGGGAGGGGCTCGACTGTGTCGGGGAACGCCGTGTTGGGGTCCATGTCTTTGCAGTAGCCGTTGACGTAGAGGACGAAATCGCGCTTCCATCCTTTGGGGAGCGCGGGGAGTCCCGCGGTTCTGAACTTCAGGGTCACCTCTTCGCCCCTTCCGAAGATCACGAATCGATCATCCGCATCCTGGAGGAGCCCGGAAACCGTACCCAGCCGGGTATAGGAGCCCGCCATGTTCCGGAAGGTGAAGCTCCGATCCATCAAAGAGTAGTCGTAGAGCAAGGGCTGCTTTCCATCCGGCGAATGCTCCCGTGGATAGCCGCGGCTGTGCAGGTCGGCGAAGGCCGGGGGCAGCTTGGTGATCTTGAGGGGGGGGTCCTTCTCCACCTCGGAGAGAAATATCTGGTCCCAGTAGACGCGCAGGTTGGTGGTGATCCGGAACCGTCCGTCCGAGAAAGGGCCGTGATCCCGCAAATCGACGGTCATCATCCGCGGCAGTCCCGCCGGATAGCCCATGTCCTCGACGAGGGTCTCCCACTCTCCTCCGTCCCCCACGATCTCGAGACGCGGTGAAATCGGCTCGATGCCAGCCTGTGACGCGGCCAGATTGCTGGAAGAGTAGCCGTAATCGACCCATCCATACAGGAAGAGGACGAGGTTCTTCTTGCCTCGGACCGCCTCGCCGAAATCCACAGTCAGCGAGTGGGTTTCAGCATAGCCGGGCAGCCGATCCAGGACCGGGAAATGATCGGGATAGGTCCGATCGATTTTCACGATCGCAGGGAGAGCCGGCCGCCCATCGTCATCCCGCGCCGACACGGGCAAGATGGGCTTCCGATGGGAGAAGAGGGCGAAGGGAGGAGGTCCTCCCCCCCCAAAGCGCTCGTTCGGGTCGATGGCGCTCTCCACGGGATGGTCCACGACCCAGAGCTTGGCCTCGTCCAGATAGCTTACTTCCTCCAGGTTCTCCAGAAGCTGGAGCAGGAGGAATCCGTCACGCTCCCGGAGCTGGGCCGAATCGATCTTCAGGTACTCGTCGGGATCGGGGGGCCCGTAGACTCCCGGCTTGATCAAGAACCCGAGGCCTCCCACCCCCAGGAAGTCGGTGATGAACTCGAATCTCTTGCCGTTCCAGGCGAACAGCAGGGGACATGAGGATCCCTTCCGGTCCAGCTCGCGGATCTCCAGGGTCCGCCCCGGGCTCACTTCCAGCTCCGATTGGAGGACGCCGAGAGGCCAGATCAGACGGACGAAATCCACGAGCTTCCGGCTGCCCAGACCGAAGGCGAGGGCCGCCGACTCCTGACTGAGATAGCCGTTCCCGAGGCGGACTTCGCGCCGTTGGAAGCTGGAGCCTGCGTGGACCTCCACCTTCGTCCCCACGCCCTGGCGGTTGGAGTGAAGGCCGACCGTCCGAATCCGCAGCCAACTGTTGAGATTGCCGCCTTCGTTGCGCAGGAGCGCTGGGGCCGCGCCATGACGGCCCAGGATCAGGTCGGCGTCCCCGTCGAGATCCAGATCGGCGGCCGCCACGCCACGCCACTCGGCGGGGGGCAGCTTGTCGAGACCCGATCCTTCCGTTGCTTCCACGAACCGACCCGGCGCTTCGTTGCGGATCAGACGGACGGTCTTCCCCGCCACCACGAGATCGAGATCACCATCGTTGTCGACGTCGACGGCCGCCGAGCCCAGGGCCGCGGCATCGGGGGCGATGCCGGAGCCGGCCTCGAACTTTCCCCCCTCCAGATTCTTGAACCAGCCGGTTCGGGGCAAGAACAGGTCGGTCCAGCCGTCGCCGTCCAGGTCGGCAAGCGTCGCCCCGTCCCCTCGCCCCTGGCCCGGCAGGCCCGATTCGGCGCCGCGCGCCGTAAAGGTGCCGATCCGATCGTTGCTGAAGAGGACGACGGGGCCCGCCGTCGTGGATACCACGAAGTCCAGATCCCGATCGTCGTCCAGGTCGGAGAAGGCGACCGAGACCGCGGAGAGCGGGCGCTCCACGCGCTTTTCCGCCGCCACCTCGCGAAACGTTCCATTGCCGTTGTTGTTATAGAAAAGAAGAGGAGGCCCTGCCGCGTCACCGGGCTTCTTGAAACGCGGAACGACGAGGTCGAGATCGCCGTCGTGGTCGGCGTCCCCCCACGCGGGAGAGAGGGAAATCCCCCCGCCTCCGACGCCCGCTTCGCCCGTCACGTCGGCGAACGTGCCGGCGCCGCGATTCCGGTAGAGGCGGTTTCCGTCGATCCCGGTGACGTAGAGGTCGGGATGTCCGTCGTTGTCGTAGTCTCCGAAGGCCGCCCCGATCCAGGGACCGTCCGTCTCCAGGCCGGAACCGGCCGTCTTATCTTCGAGCCGTCCCGAGCCGTCGTTGCGCCAGAGGATCGACTTGCCCCCCTCCGGCCCGCAACCCGGGACGAAAAGGTCCTCGTCGCCGTCGTCATCCACGTCGGCGATTGCGACGGCCGGGCCGTGGGAGCAGAGCGCTTCGCCGCCCGCGGCGCCCGTCCCGCCCCGGCCCTCTTCCGGAGGCCGCGCGGCCTCCTGTCCGGTGAGTATCGGCTCGAAGAAGATCTTCGCGGTCGATCTGCCGGGCCGGGGAACGCCAAAGACGCGGTAATCGGTCAACGCGAACGAATACTTGCCCTGCTCGCTGTACTGGAGTCCCATCGAAACGGCGGCGGCGCTGCCGTTCAACCGCCGGAACTCCGCCATTTCGCGATCGCCTTCCTCTTTTCTTCCCAGGGCCAGCAGCGAAGAGGCGAGCCGGAACCGCGCGGAGACGTTGGCGGGCTGGATCGCGAGCGTCTTGCGCAACGCGTCGACGGCTTCCCGATGCTGCCCGTTCCTCGCATGAAGAAGCCCGAGGTTGTAATGGGTGTCCGGATCGTCCGGATCCGTTTCGAGCACTTTCTTGAATTCGGCCATCGCTTCTTCGGTCTTGCCGTCCTGCTTCAAGGCAAGCCCCAGGGAATAGTGGGCGTAGGGATGCCCGGGGGAGACTTTCAAAGCTTTCTTGAATTCCTCCTCAGCCCGGGCGTTGTCGTGCAGGTTCAAGGCGGCGACGCCGAGGTTGTAATGTCCCTCCGCCCATCCGGGCACCGCGGCGGTGACACTCTCGAATTCCTTGGCCGCCTCCCCGTAATGGTGCTGCTCCATGTGGGCCGCGCCCAGGTTGTTGTGGCGGAAGACCTGTTCCAAGTCGACGCCCGCGCGGACCGCGGGCTTCACCAGCCAGGAAGGATGGCCGCTTTCCCGCCGGCCGCAAGCCAGGACCGCCGCGAGGGACCAAAGCAGGAGCGCGAGGCGCAAGCGCGCCGAGCGGAAAACCGTCATTCCGTCCCCCTGCGAAGCACGCGCCCCGCCGTTTCGCCGGTGAGCCGGCCGTCCCGGACGGCGCCCTTTCCGTTGACGAAGACCTGCTCGATCCCATCCGGAAAGACGCGGGGATCGGCGCACGTCGCCCGCTCCCGGATTCGACGCGGATCCAGAACCACCAGATCCGCGAAGGCCCCCTGGCGCACGACTCCCCGCCGCCTCAGGCCCATCCTCGACGCGGGGAGCGAAGTCATCTTGCGAACCGCCTCCTCCAGCGTGAGGATTCCACGCTCCGCCACGTAATGACCCAGGACTCTGGGAAACGCGCCGTAGGCGCCGGGATGGGGGGAGCCCTTGCCGATGTCCCAGGCGTCGCTGACGAGCGCCCGCGTCGGGTGGGCGAGGAAAGGAACCAACGGCGCATCGTCGTCCTGGTCGCCGGAAATCCCGAAAATCAGCTGCGTGACGATTCCCCCCTCCTCCAGCATGAGGTCGGAGACCGCCTCGAAGGGATCGGTGCCTCTCAGGGCCGCCAGCTCTTCGAGGTTCTTCATCAAGGCTCCCTGGTTTCGGCGGCCGTTGACGTGTCCCACGTGGATTCGATTCCATCCGACCTCCCGGACGAGGTTCATGATCCACCCGTCCCCTTCCCAAGGGGGCCAGGACGGAACCGCCGTGCCGATTTCCCGCTTCATGCGCGCCCGGAGAAGCGGGTCCCGCAATCGATCCAGGAACGCGTCGACCCCCCCTTGCAGCGCCCAGGGCGGATAGATGGCCAGCATCGTCGTGCAGACCCAGGTGTACGGGATCACGTCCATGGAAAGAGCGATCCCCTGACGGTGCGCCGTCTCCTCGCGCCGGATGATCGCATCGACCATCTTCCAGGCGTCGGGACCGACGGACTCCTCGTGGGAATGATGGACCGGGCAGGCGCTGCGGCGGCCCACCTCGAGGATCTCCTCGACGGCCTCCATGCAGGTGCTCGCGCCGCTTCCCCGCTGGTGGAAGGCGGCGAATCCTCCGGCGGCGCCAGCCGCGCGCGCGGTGGCGACCAGTTCGTCGGTCCGCGCGAACTGGCCGGGGGGATAGATCAGCCCGTACGAGATGCCGTAGGCTCCCTCCTCGATCGCGTCCCGAACGTGGCGCTCCATGGCCCCGAGCTCGTCGCGGGCGGGAGGATCCGGCTTCATGCCCATGGCCGCCACCCGGACGGCGCCATGAGCCACCAGGGCTCCCACGTTCAGCAGCGGCCTTCCCGCCTCCACCACTCGAAGGTAATCGGCGAACGAGCGCCAGCGCCAATCGACCCCTTCGGGCGCGATGAAGCCGTTGATCTTCTGGAGAAGCGGCAGGCGCTCCGGAACCACGGGCGCCGGCCCGTATCCGCAATTCCCGGCGAGCTCCGTGGTGATGCCCTGAGCCAGACGCCCGCCGAGCAGACTTCGCTGTGCCGCCGCCGGCAGGGTAAACAGGAGATCGGAATGGGAATGAAGATCCACGAAGCCGGGACAGACGATCCGCCCTCGGACGTCGATCTCGAGGCTGCCTTTCGCCGGAATGGCGGGGGCGATCGCGGCGATCCGGTCGCCCCGGACAGCGACGTCGGCCGCGAATCGGAGCGCTCCCGTCCCGTCGACCACCTCGCCGTTCCGCAGGATCAGATCGAACACTCTTCTTCTCAATCGCCCGGAGCGAGGCTCCGGGAGGACACGACCTTTTGTCCTTCCTGGACGACGTAGCTCTTCTCGGCCTCCAGGGCGCCCAAGGATTCGCGGGCGCCGCCGGGCCAGACGACTTCCACCGAATCGGCCCGGGGCGCGTCGCCCAGCCCGAACGTCACGGGAAGCTCGCTCTGGGAGCAATACGAGGAGCCGCTCTTCACCCAACGTCTCTGGAGGGCTTTACCGACCCGCACCTCGAAGCGGGCTCCGATGCCGCTGCGATTCGATCTCGTGCCCACGGCCGTCAGCCGGATCTTGTGATGCCGGCTCCCCCCCTGGTTGATCAACAAAAGGGGCCGGCCATGATTGACGGCGATCAGGGCGTCCAGGTCTCCGTCCCCGTCCACGTCGGCGTAGGCGGCGCCGCGGCCGACCACCGGCCGCGACATTCCCGGACCGCTCTGCAGCCCCGTCTCCTCGAAGTTCCCGTCGCCCAGGTTCCGGAACAGAAGCGGGCGCTGCGCGTAGGTGACCTGTTCCTGGACCGCCTGGATGTCGTCCTCGACGTGACCGTTCGCGACCAGGATGTCGGATTGTCCGTCGAGATCGTAGTCGAAGAAGAACAGCCCGAAAGCGAGGAAGAGGAGGCTGGCCCGGCCCAAGGTCGAAGCGGGCGCCTTGTCGATGAAAATCCCCTGCGTGTTGTGGTAGAGCGCCAGCATCTGATTGGAGAAATTCCCGATGAGGAGACTCTCCGGACCGGCGTTCCGATAATCGGCCGAATCGATCCCCATCGCGCCGCGCGCCACCCCGCTCTCGCTGAACGCCATCCCCGTCTCCACGCCGCGCTCCTCGAACCTCCCGTCTCCCAGATTGTGGAACAGGAGATTGGGCTGGGTGTCGTTGGCGACGGCGATGTCGGGTCGTCCATCCTCGTCGAAATCGAGGACCGCGACGCCGAGCGACTTGCCTTTTCCCACCAGGATGCCCGCCTCCTCGGAGACGTCCCCGAACCCTCCTTTCCCGTCGTTCCTGAAGAGCCGGCTCTTGGTTCCGGCGTAGGACTCTGGAGTGCAATACGACTTGGTCTTTCCATCCAGGGTGCAATAGAGATCTTCGGCGGGCGTCCAGTGGACGTAGCTGCAAAGGAAAAGATCGAGATCGCCGTCCCCGTCGTAATCGAGGAACGCGGCGCTCGTCCCCCATTGCGGAGCCTCCAGCGCCGGGAACGGAGCCGGCACGAAGGTGCCGTTCCCGCGGTTCAGGAAGAGCCGGCTCGGGCCGAGGCCCGTCAGGAACAGGTCAATCGATCCGTCGTTGTTCACGTCCCCGGCGGCGGCCCCCATCCCGTAATACTCGATGTCCAGGCCGGCGGCGCGCGTCACGTCGGTGAAGGTTCCCTTCCCGTCGTTGCGAAACATCGCCTGGGTGGCTTTCTTGCCGCGGGCGTGACCGGGCCATTCCTTGCCGTTGACGAGGAACAAGTCCTGATCGCCGTCGCCGTCGTAGTCGAGGAACGCTGCCCCCGAGCCCATCGTCTCCGGAAGCCACTTCATCCCGAATGCGCCGTTGACGTGCAGGAAGTCGAGCCCCGAAGCCGCGGCCCGGTCATCGAAGACGACCCGGAGCGCCGCCCGGCGCGGCGCGGCGGAAGCGGAGTCTCCGTGGGAAGGAGCGGGCGCCGGTTCGCGGGAGCAGGCGAGGGAAAGGACTCCGACGAGCCACACCGGAATCGTCCATTTCATGGAGTTTCCCGTTTCCCGGGGAGCGGGACGAGGACGGGCGGAACAGGATGCGAAGATCCGGGCGGGCCTCCAGCGGCCCTCAGGGTTTCGCGCCTCCCAGATACCGCAGAGACTGGAGGTCGCGCGCGCGCGCTTTCAGATTGAAATCGCCCTGATTGCAGCGGGCGCACCCTTCGAAGGAGCGGTGCTTCGTCCGGAACGCGCAATCGAGCGAGTTGTACCAGAGCTTGAAGCGCCAGCAATAGAAGTCCGCGTCCGGGGGCCGATAGGAGCACTTCAGCATCTCCTCGGACTGGGGCCCGCTCCGCCCGCGCTTCTCAGCGGAACGGGAATCGTTGCGTATCAGCTTGACCGGCGCTGGATAGTTCATAGAGACGGTATTCTACCAGAGGCGGCGGCGGAAGCGGAAGTGGAAGAAACGGCGGAGCCGGGCGCTTCGATGTGTGCTAGTCTAGAGTTTCCCACAGGGAGGCGCTTCATGCAGAAAGAAGGCTTGGTCGCCTACTTCGGCGGACGTCAGGTCCCCTTGTCCGACGCGCGCGTCAGCGTCCTGAGTCACGCTTTCCTTTACGGCACCGCGGTGTTCGAGGGGATCCGCGGCTACCGTTCCGCCGAAGGGGACGGCGTCCTCCTTTTCCGCCTGCGGGAGCATTACGTGCGTCTGGAGCGCAGCTGCCGGATCATCGGGATCTCGCTGCGCCACGACGCGGACGGACTCTGCCGCCTCACGACCGACTTGGTGCAGGCCAACCACTTCCAGCAGGACATCTACGTGAGGCCGATCGCCTACAAATCGGCGGAGCGCATCGGGGTCCATCTGAGCGACGAGTCCGATCTGGTCATCGTGACGGTTCCTTTTGGGAAGTACCTGGAGGACGACCGGCCTTTGGCGCTGGGGGTTTCAAGCTGGCGGCGCACGGAGGACAATGCGATTCCGGGGCGCGCGAAGGTGAACGGATCCTACGTCAATCTCGCGCTGGCCGCCTCGGAGGCCCGAAGCTGCGGCTATGACGAGGCGATCCTTCTGAACGAGGATGGCCACGTCTCCGAGGCGGCCGGGATGAACCTTTTCATCGTGCGGGACGGGCGCCTGATCACGCCGTCGATTTCGGGGAACCTTCTGGAGGGGATCACGCGGGACGCGGTGCGGACGCTGGCCCGGGACGAGGGCCTCGCGGTGGAGGAAAGACAGGTCGACCGCACGGAGCTTTACGTCGCGGACGAGGCGTTTCTCGTCGGAACCGCGGCGCAGGTCGTCCCCGTCGGATCGATCGACCGGAGGCAGATTGGCAACGGCAAGTCCGGCCCGATCACGGCCCGGCTGAGAGATCTCTACGGGCGAGTGGTGCGTGGTCAGGTCCCTCGATACTCCGACTGGCTCACCCGCGTTCCCGTCTGAGAGCACGCTCCAGACCCGCCTGAGAGGTCTCTTGCTTCACCTCTTCATCTCCGCCCTGTTGGCGTTCCGCTCCCGCCATCCATGGGTTGAATGCGTCGTCTGGCTGATCACGGGCTGGCTCGCCATATTGACCGCGACCCTCATTGCGGGCCTGGCGCTGCACGGTCTGATGGCTCCCGGGTCCTGGCTGCGCTCCCTGGCGAACATGACCCCGAACGTCGTCGGGGTCGGCGTGGTGCTGTTCTTCGGAATCCGTTCGACGCGCTCGAGCCCGGCCGCCGTCCTTTCTCTGCGAAGACCTCCCTGGCGCGCTCTTCCCTGGGTCGCGCTCTCTTCCTTGTGCCTGGCTTTGCTCGCCGCGGCCTTGAACCTGTGGATCGAGAGGATCCTTCCGATGCCCGAATGGGTCGAGGATCTGTTCCGGGAGGCTCTGGAGTATCACACCCTGCCCGGGTTCCTCGGGGTCTTCTTGTTCCTGGTGGTGGCGGCCCCGGTAAGCGAAGAGCTCATGTTCCGCGGACTCTTCCTGCATCGTCTGCGGGAAGGCTATGGTCGAACGGCCGCCATCCTCGGCTCGGCGCTCTTCTTCGGAGCCTTCCACATCCTGCCGTGGCAGGTCATCGGAGCGACGCTCGTCGGGATCTATCTCGGCTGGCTTCTCATGCGCACCGAGTCCATCTTCATGACGATGATCTCGCACGCCTTGTTCAACCTGGTGCCGGTGACGGCGGCGGGACTTTCGGAGCAGATGCCGATGTTGCGCGGGCTGGGAGCGGGGACCGAGGAGTTCCATCCGGGGCCCGGACTCCTGCTGGGGACGGTCCTGGCCCTGGCGGCCGGCATCCTGGGCACCCTGCGGGCCACCTCCCGGCCCTCGACTCTGGAGCCACCCGGGACGACCCCCGCCTCTCCGGCCTGGCCCCCTCCCGGATGACGCGGCCCAACGCCCGCGCGGCGTCGCTTTGCCGCCGACACTGATACGATTCCGTCTTCACTGTCAAGAAAACAACGCCGTCCGGACGGCGGGCACTTCTCCATTCCCCTTTACTGGCAAGGATTTCAGCCGATTCTCACGAGGGATTCGCATTGGCAGTCCCGTTCCTGCGTCGTATAATTAGGCCAAATTCCGCACTCAGAGAGTCGTTCGGATTCTCTCGAGGCCTTGACGGAACAGGAAGCGCGCGCGATCGAGCGCGCGCCGGGCAGAGCTTATGGGGACCGACGCCGCAGCGAAAAAGACGCGCATCCTCATCGTGGACGACGACGCGGAGAGCGTCGAGCTCGTCTGGCAATGGCTCGCCCTCCAAGGGCACCAGATCCTTCTCGCCCGGGGCGCGACCGAGGCGCTTGAGAAAATCCGATCCACGCCGCCCGATTTGATCCTCCTGGATCTGCGCCTGCCTCCCGAGGAGGGCCTGGAGCTGGCCCGACTTCTCAAGAAGAGTCCCGAGACACGCACCATCCCGCTCATCGTCATGACCGTCCGGCGGGACGTCACGGCCAAGGTCGAATGCCTGCGGATCGGCGTCGATGACTTCGTCACGAAGCCCTTCCATTGGGACGAGCTGGACGCCACGATCCAATCCGCGCTGGAAAAGCGGCGGCTCTACACGGCGCTCGAGGAGACCAACCAGCAGCTCCAGAAGGCCAACGATCAGCTCTTGAGGCTCTCGGTGACCGACGACCTCACGAAGCTCTACAACGATCGCCACCTCCGGCAGCGCCTGTCGGAAGAGTTCAAGCGGTCGATGCGCTATGGCACCGCTTTGTCGCTGATTCTGATGGATCTCGATCACTTCAAGAAGATCAACGATCGTCACGGACACGATTGCGGCGACGCGATTCTCCGGCAGTTCGGCGAGATCCTGGTCGACAACGCCCGCGAGATCGACATCGTGGGGAGATACGGCGGGGAGGAGTTCCTGATGATCCTGCCCAGCACCGACGGCATCAAAGCCGCGATCTTCGCCGAGCGGGTGCGCAAGGCGACCGAAGAGCACCTCTTCCGCTTCCAGGATCAGATCATCCGCTTGACGACCTCGGCGGGAATCAGCTCCGTCCCCACCAACCGCGAGATCCGCGAGGAGGAGCAGCTCACCCGGGCGGCCGATGAAGCGCTCTACCGGGCGAAGGAGGGGGGAAGGAACAAGGTGATCGTGGATCGAGGCTCCATGCCGGCGAAGATCCTGGACGGAGATCTCTCGCCGATTTTCAACGCTTCGTATGAGGAGGAGGATCTCTCCCGACCCGACCGGACGGGAGCGTCGAAGGAGATCAGGGGACCGAAGGGCTGACGGGGCTTTCCTCGTCGTGGCTCTTCCCGGACGCCGCCAGAATGAGCCCGATCGCCCCCGCCGTGGAGGCGAGCACGATGATCCCCTTCGGGCTTTTCCAGAATGAAGTTCCTTCCGGCTTCTTTCCCTGCACGATGTAGCAGAAACCTCGCGGCGTCCCGTCCACCCCCGGGATCGGCGTCGCGGCCGTCGCCGGGACGGTGGCCAGATCCACCGAAAAAGTGTGCGCCGAAGTCACTCCGATGGGGCTTTCCAGGGAATAGACGTCGGACCCCTTCGACACGGCGAGGCTGTACGTTCCCGGAGGAATTCCCTCGAGGAAGTAATTCCCTCTCGCGTCGGCCGGCGCGGACGAGCTCACCGTCCCGTCGGGCCGGACGGCGTGGACCACTGCGCCGGGGACCGGCGTCTTGCGGTCCGAGCCGAGCACCCTCCCTCGCAGCGCCGCGCCGGTTTTCGCGGACGCCGACTTTTTCTCCGCCGCCGGCGCCTCCGTTTTCTCACTGGCGGCGGGGGGCGGAACGTCGGGGGGCGGGGCCACCTGGGGCGGCTTGTCAGGGGAGGGCTGCGGATCCTGGGCCCAGGCCGGAGCTCCCGGCGCAAGCGCCATCACCAGGATGATCGATTGAAGCTTCCATAGGGTTGAGACGGCGCGCATGCGGACCTCCGGCACACCAAACGAAAACACTCCCCCTGGGTGCCGGCGGGCGGAGGAATGGCTCGCGATGAGCTTATCGGAAAAAGTTGCTATTCGGGCTCGATCGTCTCAGGGCGGGTCAGGGAGTGCTGTTGCTCCCTTTGTCGTTGTTGTCCCCGCCGCTTGCGGCAAGCGCTACCAGTCCGACGACCCCCCCGGCGATGATCGCGATCCCGCCGGGCGTGCGCCAGAAGCCCCCCGCCTTGGGTCCTCGTCCTTCGAGAGTCCAGGCGTATCCCTTCACGGGCTTGTCCACCGCCGCCACGTGCTTCTCCACGTTGTCGGCGGGGACTGCCGCGAGGGAAAGAGTATAGGCTCGCGCCTCCGAAATGCTCAAGGTTCTTTCGACCACGTAGACCCCGTCGGGAAGCTCCACGACGATGTCATAGCTCCCCGGCACGATACTCGGTAGAGCAAAGTCACCCTTTTCGTCGGTGGGCAGGCTGGAAAACACCTGCGCGCCGTTGCCGCGGACGGCGCGCACGACAGCGCCTTGAACCGGCGTCGTGCGATCCGACCCGAACACGCGCCCCGTGATCGAGGCGGTCCGAGGAGCGGGGCCGGCCGCTCCCGACTGGGCCCTGGCGCCCGTGAACTCCCCTTGAAGGATCGAGAGCGTCAGTCCGACGATGACAAGAAATCGAACGGGGCGGGGTGACGATTCGATCATCTTCTCCTATCTCCTACTGGGCGTATCTACTTACGTGGATACATGTAGGAAAAACCGGCTCACGGTATGCTTTTTCAGCGGCGCTGTCAAGCCGCGCCAGGGGGAGACGCCTACCAACTCTCCGCCAAGGCAGCTACCAGCCGTCCAAGATTGCGAAGATCCCCCTCATGAACCACTTCCACCGGCGAGTGGGAGTAAATGGTCGGCCAGGAGATCGGAACATCCGCTGCCCCGAAAGGGGTGAAGACCGAGCCATCGTTGCCGCCCCGGGTCAAGCCAACTTGCAGCGGGATCCCACGACCCATGGCGATCCTGTGGACGCGATCCACAAGAAGCGGGGGCGCCAGATTGCTGTTATCGATCGCCCGCACCACAGGGCCGCGCCCGAGCACGCCCAAGGCGAACCCCTTTCTCTCCAGGGGAGAGTCGGATGAGACGAAGGTGTCCACGGCGAACACGACCTCGAAGGAGCTCTCCCGGGCGATCGCCTCGGCTCCGAGCAGGCCGATCTCCTCTTCCACGGACCACGCGAAGATGATCCGGTTTTTCAGGCGCCGCGGATCGAGCCTTCGCACCGCCTCCACCAGGGCGGTGCATCCGGCGCGATCGTCGACGCTCCTTCCCGATCCCATCTCCCCCGCCAGCCGCCGGAATTTCTTCGGAATGGTCAGGGGATCTCCCGGGGCCACCCCCAAAGCCTCCGTCTCCGGCGCGGCGCCCGTCCCGAAATCGACGATCACCTTCGTATCGACCAGGGCGCCGCCCTCGACGGTTCCGGCGAGATAGTCCTCGCGGGGACGCACCGTCGCCTGCCGATCCCCCGACTTGGTCTTCACGACGACGGCATGGCCTTCGAACAAGGTGTTGAAGAACCCTCCCCGGCTTCTGACCCGGGCGGTCCCGTCCGGCTCGATCGAGGCGATCTCGTAGCCGATCTCGTCCATGTGGGCGACGAACAGCAGCCGTTTCCCTCCCTGTCCGGCCGCCACCAGGAGGTTGCCTTTCTCATCCACGCGCGACGCCTCGCGAGCCCAGGAAGGAAGCAGGCCCACAATCGCTTCCCGCACCGGCCCTTCGTGACCCGATACTCCCGGCGTCTCCAAAAGAAGCTCGAGCAAGTCGAACGTTCGCACGGCTTTGGCGGGAGCTCCCTCCACGGCTGCCAGCCCTCCCAGCGCCCCGGCCGCCACGGCCGCCACGATCGCGACAGCAAGGATCCTCCTCACTCGCCCTCCGCCACGAATCGCTTGAGCCACTTCGAAAGCGCTTCGAGATCCTTCAGGTCGATCGTCTCGACCGGTGTTCCCGGGAAGCGGATCGGCACTCCGGCGACCACCACGGGAACTCCCCGGAAAGGCCTCCCTTCGTGAAGACTCCCATATTCGACCTCCTGGATTCGAATCCCCTCCTTCCGGGCCGCCTGTCTCATTCGTTCCTGGAGATCGCGGGCGTCCCCCGCTTCGGGAGAGCTCTTCCCGAGCAACGGCCCCTGCCCCAGCTCGCCTCCGGGCTTCCTGACCGGCTGGTCGGAAGGATCGGGGGCGTAGAGATCGAGGACGATCACCTCATCCGGCTGGAACCGGCGCGCCAGTCTCTCCGCTCCGCGGGATCCCACCCAGCTCTGCGCGGTCCAAGCCAGGACCACGGTGCCTCTTCCGGGATTCTCGCCGGCGAAACCCGCCAGATCGAGAAGCGCCTGGCACCCGGCGCGGTCATCCAGCGCCGGACCGACGACTCTCGTTCCCGCCAGGACCGAGAGATCCTTCTCCAGAGTGACGGGGGCGAGAATCCGGATTCCCGCCGCCGCCGCGGCCGGCGCGCTGCGGGCTCCGATGTCGATGATCAGATCCTCGTCGACCGGCAGCCGGGCGGCGTCGGGATCCGCCCGGCGCCCGCGTTGCAGGTGAGTCGAAAGAACCGCCGCGACTCCCGGAACCATGCGGCCCGGCGAGGCTGTCCCGATCAGCACCGGCTGCCCGACGATAAATTGATCGAAGATCGGGGAGAGAGGAACTCTCGCGAGACGTTGAAGCCGAAGGTAGCCGTCCTCCTGGATCCGGCTCACGACGTATCCGACCTCGTCCATGGCCGCCACGAACAAGCGGAGAGGACGGCCCGATCCGTAAACGACGGTCAGATTGCCGAGGTTGTCAGTCTCGGAATTCGAGCCGCGGGGGAGCTTGGACTGGATCTCCTTGCGAATCTCCTCCTCCCGGCCGGAGACCCCTTGGGCCCGCACCAGCGCCCTCAACGAGGGCAGCGGAGACTCGGCGGCTCCGGCGCGAGAAACGAAGAAGACCGCGAGGCAGAAGACTCGCCCGAGGAAGCGCCGGCGTTTCCCGAAGGGGAGGATCAAGGGTCGCACGCGTCTCCCAGGCCGTCATGGTCCGCATCCTGCCAGCCGGGATTGGCGATGCCGGGGCAATTGTCCCAGCGATCGATCAATCCGTCGCCGTCGCTGTCTCGATCATCCCCTTCCGGGTCCACGGGTGGCAGCAACTCGGCAGGCCGAACCGGAAGGCGGTTGAGGAGAGTCCCGGCGAATCGTGGCCCCGGCTTGTCTCCGTCCGTCGTGGCGACCGTCCAGGCTCCGGAGCCGGGCTGGACGGCGAGTTGGAGAGCAAGGGGATCGATTCCGGTGGTCACCGGATAGTCATTCTGGGAGATGAGCACACCTCCCCAATAAGGAGCATTGGGGAAATGGACCACGTTCCGATTCACCAGGTCGGCTCCCGCCTGATTGAAGCCTTCCCCCGCCCGGGATCCGGGGACGGGAAAACTATCGAACACATTGTCCGTGATGATGACCCGCGAACCGGTCGGCTCCGTGTGGAGATCCAAGAAGGCTTCTTGCCGGAAGATTTGCGGCTCGCGGGGATTCCCGAGAAACGTATTGTGGGAGAGGCGCGCGTCCCCGAGCGCGGGATAGGTCGAGCTCGACCAGGAATACGCGAGCACGCCCGCCCCGGAGACGAAAAAGAGGTTGTCGGTCAGGGACCACGTTGTGCCGGTCCAGTTGGCCTCCACGTCGAGGTTGAATCCGATGCTGGCGCCGGATTGGGACGGATCATCCGAGGTCGATTCTCGGCCCACGCCCCACACCACGTTTCCGTGGGCCTCGTAGAGACCGCGGAAGCCGCTCGCCCCGGATCCTCGAGCCGCTCCGTAATTGATGATCTCGTTCTGGTAGGCGTAGGGAATGCCGAGGAAGCCGTGAGAATCGACGCCGACGCAGGCGTTGTTTACGGCCCAGATCCGCTCCTGGCGCCAATTGAGGCCTCCCCCTATGGTTCTCAGACAGGGGAGGCCCTGTAGGTTCAGGCACACGTTGTCCCGCGCCACCCACCCGTCTCCGCGCCAGGCGGGTTGAGTCGTTTGCTTTCCCACGGCCGCCGAAAGGCACGAGCCGCCATTATAGGAGCCGATGTTCGCGAAGACGTTCCTCTCGATCCGCAGCTGTCCGCCGCTCCTCCCAAACCCGTCGCCGGTGTCCACCGCGTCGCAGGAGTCCCCGGTCGAAGTGTTGG